>NZ_OBEN01000012.1 GCF_900215655.1 Hydrogenobacter hydrogenophilus
CTATGAACTTTACGATCTGTTTGTGTTTTTTGTTTCTCATTCTAATATTATCTCCCCATTGTGGGGAGCTTTTTTGCTATTTTTTAAACAGTCTCAGTTCTTTTTGGTTTTATAATAGCTATTATGCTAAATCCGTCTCAGGAGAAAGCGGTAAAACACTTTGGTAAGCCTCTTCTTATAGTAGCTGGGGCTGGTTCTGGAAAGACAAAAACTCTTGCTTACAAGTTGGAATATCTGGTCGGTCAAAGGTGCATAAGGCAGGACAGGGTGTTGGTGCTCACCTTTACCAACAAGTCCGCAAGAGAGATAAAGGAGAGGATACTTAAAATCACGGATGAGGATATACCGTGGGCGGGAACTTTTCACTCTTTTGCTCTAAAGCTTTTGAAACAGGACGGGTACAGGATAGGTATTTCTCCTTCTTTTGGAATACTTGATGAAGAAGACAGGAAGAAGCTCCTCAAAAGCATACTAAAGCAGATGGGTATAGAAAAGGAGTATCTTTATAAGGTTGAAAACTACATATTTTCAAGGTGCGAAGACCTCAAACCTCCCAAAGATGGTTTGCTTGAAGAAGTTTATCAGGCATACAGAGAGGCATTAAAATCCGCTAATCTGTTGGACTTTTCCCAGATGTTATTGGGAGCTTACGAACTTCTAAAGGATCACTCTCGCAGATGGAGAGACTTTTTTGACTTTATCATGGTAGATGAGTTTCAGGATACTAACACGGTGCAGTATGAGATACTAAAACTTCTTGCCAAGGAAAACATTTGTGTTGTAGGAGACCCTAATCAGTGTATATATGAGTGGAGATACGCAAGACCTGACAACTTGTTTAAGTTTAAGGAAGACTTTGATCCTGATGTGATAAAGCTTGAGTATAACTACCGTTCGGGAAAGTACATAATATATGTTGCCAATGCAGTTTTGTCTGCTTCAAGAGCCAAGTGGAAGGATATAGTTCCAGAGCTAAAAGCGGTAAGAGATAGCAAAGAGAAACCTGTGGTTAGGCGTTTTTCCAATGAGCTTGAAGAGTCCGCATGGGTAGCTCAGGAGATAAAAAGGCTACTTAGTAGGTTTAACCCTTCTGACATAGCCATACTTGTAAGAACGGGCTATCTTACCGATACTTTTGAAAGGGCTCTTTTCAACGCGGGAGTGCCTTACAAAACTGTAGGAACTGTCAGGTTCTTTGAAAGGGCGGAAGTAAAGGATGCTTTGGCTTTCCTTAGAATTGCAGTAAATCCATCAGACGAGCTTTCTTTCAAGAGGTGCTTAGAAGTTGCAAGGACAGGGATAGGAAGCAAGTCTTTTGAGAAGATAAGACGCTACTATCAAGGAGATTGGTTATTGGCAGGTGTCAAAGCTCTAAAAGACTTGAGTGATGAGCAAAAACACAGACTTTACAAACTGATAACAGAGCTATCAAAACTTATGAAAAGTACGGATAACTACCCTACCGCTCTTAAGGAGCTCTTAAAAAGCGTGGATTACGAAGAGCACATGCACGCAAGGTATCAAAAGGATTACCAAGAGAGAAAAGAGAATCTGGAAGAGTTTTTGAGATTTCTTGAGGAGAAAAAAAGGGAGGGCTCAACTCTTTCTGAAGTACTTCAGGAGGTAAGTCTTATCAGTCAAGAGGAGGAAGGTTCATCTGCGGTAAGCATTATGACTATACACGCCAGCAAAGGACTTGAATTTTCTGTAGTCTTTCTGCCAAGACTTGAAGAGGGTATACTTCCCCACGAAAAGAGCACAAAAGACATTCAGGAACTTGAGGAAGAAAGAAGACTCTTTTATGTTGCCATCACGAGAGCAAAAGACATGCTCTACATGACCTACACCAAGGAAAAGGCTAAAAAACCCAGCAGATTCTTGTCAGACATACCCAAGGAGTTTTTAGACCTGTCTGCTTATAAAGTGCCTAAACCTATGCACGGCATAAAGGTAGGAGATACAGTAATGCACAGAATATTCGGTAAAGGCAGGGTGTTAGCCTTGGAAGATGAAAGGGCTAAGGTAGATTTTGGTGATAAGGTAAAAACCATACATATAGCTTTCTTGGAGGTGGTTTAGTCTATTACAGAACCACCTTTGAGGATATGACCCAAAAGGCCTGTCATGTTGAGGAAAACCTTTTCAAACTCAAGGACATAGTATTTACCTTCTTTTTCCAAAGACCTTTCGTTTACCTGAATGTGTGCGGATGCGTGCTTTATCTGTTCAAGAAAGATAAGAGCGTTTTCTTTTTTGTTAAACCTGCATCTGAAAGTCCTATAGACTTTACCCTCCGATCTTACCATTTGGCACGCTTTAAATATGCCCTCTAAAAAGGCTTTGCCCACCTCTGTATAAAGACTCTCATCTGCTTTTAGCCCCTCCTCTTCTATGAAAAGAGCAAGTCTTAGAAGTCTGTTGGTATAGTAATCTGCAGGCAGGCCTAACATGTTTAGTGATGTGATCCTTATGTCGTTAATGTTGGCATAACTGGTTATGTACTTTACCCTTTTGTCGCGCTGTGAGTCTTCTTTAAACACAACCCCTTCCCTCTTTTCATCGTTGAGCTTTATCAAAATACGCTTTATGTCATCTACACGGGACAGTTCAAACCTTCCGAATAACTCCACATGTGGTAGGTTGTACTTCTCTATAAGCTTGAGTTTCTCCCTGTAAGGTAAAAAGCCCTGCTCCCCCTTTTTCATGATGTCAAACACAAAAAACCTAATGTCTTCTTCAATATAAGGTGGAGACTCTTCCACATAAGGGTTTTCTGGACCTGCTACCTCTGCGCATAGCACAAGATCCGGGTTTTCTTCAAAAAACGCAGGGTTTATAAAGTCTTTTACCCTATCTGTTGTAAAGGCACATATGTAACCTCCCCTTGTTAAGGCATATACTTCACCATTATGGAAGAAGATTCTTGTGTTGTATCCATCCACCTTTTCCTCAACCCAAACGGGCGCGTTGAACTGCTCTAAAAGTCCGGAAGATAGCTGGAATATCCTTCCTATGTGTGGATAGCCCCAGACTACAAAATCTTTAAAGATAGCTGTGCCCCTTGGCACATCTTTAAAGTCGTCTACAAATCTGAGATACTCTATTTCTTTGAAAACTTCCGTTCTGACCTTATTTTTCTTTAAAGCTTCCTTGACAACATCTACTTGTATCATTAACAAATTTCATTATAGCAGAGTAAAGGTTTATAATGTTTATTCATGAGAAGAGGTTTTACACTCATAGAAATACTTATAGTAGTTATAATTATAGGACTTCTTGCTGCGTTGGTGGCTCCAAGGCTTGTGGGTAAACTTACCGAATCAAAAGAAAAAATAGCTAAACAGCAAATAGCTATGCTTTCAACAGCGGTTGAACTCTTCAGAGCTGATGTAGGTAGATACCCAACAACTCAGGAAGGCTTGGAAGCGCTAATAAAAAAACCGGAGAGTGTCCCAGATAACCTCTGGAAAGGTCCGTATGTGAAGGGCAATAAGCTACCTTTGGACCCTTGGGGAAATCCCTACCACTACTTTGGTCCGGAGGATCCAAAAACTAAAGAAAAGGGCGTAGATTACCTCATCATGTCTTACGGCTCTGACGGTAAAGAAGGTGGAGAAGGAGAAGCCAAAGACATATCCAACGCAGACTAATTTATGAAGCTTTTTATAAACGCAACTCACTTTTACGAACATCCCAGTGGTTTGGGTGTGTACACAAAAAACTTAGTTCGTGCTTTATTAAGTATTCATGATCAAATAAAAGTTTTCACTGGAAACCCAGATATAGGATGCTCAAACCAACAATTGGTAATAACACCTAAGTGGTTAAATCCAAGGAAGGGAACCATTGGCCACATTCTTCGCATACTGTGGGAGAACAGCTATCTATGGATTCAGACATTAAGAGAAAGGCCTCACATACTTTTTTCTACAGTTCATGAAGGTGTTGCACTACCTTTAGTGCATACCAAACAAGTAATAACACTACACGATACTATTGCTCTCAAGTTTCCCCAGTACTTTAAAAGACTGAAATACTACTTTACCCACTTTTTACCGCTGGTAATAAAAAATTCCCAAGCTATTGTGTGCGTTTCTGAAAACACAAAAAAAGACCTGCTTGATTACTACAAACTCAACGATAAACCAGTATATGTAGTGTACCCAGGCTATGACAGAGATGTCTTTTTCCCAAGATATGGGTCTGTGTTTACAAAAAGGTTTGGAAAGTACTTTCTCTTTGTAGGAGACATGAGGCCACACAAAAACCTTGAAAGACTTATAAAGGCTGTAAATGAGCTAAGATGTGAAAACTTCAAACTCTTAATAGTTGGGAAGAAGGATATGCGCTTCTATCCAGCTCTCTGGAAGATGGTAAGAGGGTATAAACTAGAGGAAAAAGTTCTTTTTTTAGACTATGTGCCTCTTGAAGATTTGCCTTACCTTTACTCAGGCGCAGAAGCTTTTGTATTTCCTTCTCTTTATGAGGGTTTTGGTTTGCCACTGATTGAAGCTATGGCGTGTGGTTGTCCCGTGATAGCTTCTGACATACCTCCACTTAGAGAGGTATGTGATCAAAGTGCCTATTATGTAGACCCTTACGATACTCATAGTGTAGCGTGTGCTCTTTACCAATTGCTCACAAACAATTCACTAAAAAGAAGGCTCCGCATGTTGGGGCTCTGGCGCGCAAAATACTTCTCTTGGGAGAAGTCTGCAAGACAGCATATGAGTATATTTGAGGAGCTTATGGCTTAATCTTCGTCAAGAAGCTCTTCTCCCTCTATAGTGTAATAGGGCCTTTCGTAGGTGGAGTAGTAGTAGGGAGTGTACGCAAAGAACTCTCCGGCGCATGTATCCACACCCTTAAAGGCAGGTATTATGCGCGCTGTGTTTCTTATGTTTCTTATTTCTTCTTCGCTCATACTTTTAAGCAGAGCTATCTCCACATCAGAGTATCCTAACTCTTTTGCTTTCCTCAGGGTCTCTTGGTCAAGTGGGGATTCCCTTAGTGTGTTTTCAAAGTCTACTATTTCTTTTATGTTGTGTAAGAACCATCTGTCTATCTTGGTGTATTCATAGACTTGTTCTACCGAATAGCCTCTTCTGAAAGCGCTGGCTATGTACCATACTCTGTCTGGATTAGGTGTCCTAAGGTGCTTAATGAGTGTGTCCTGAGGAACATGGTCAAAAGATGGGCGCAGAAGCCCATAGGCATCTATCTCAAGGCTTCTTATGGCTTTCATAAAGGCTTCTTTGAAAGTCCTACCTATTGCCATAACCTCACCTACAGACTTCATCATAGTGGTAAGAGTTCTGTCCGTTTGTGGAAACTTAGCAAAGTCAAAGCGTGGGATCTTTACCACTACATAGTCTATGGAAGGTTCAAAGGATGCAGGTGTGTCCTTTGTTATATCGTTTTTTAGCTCGTCAAGGGTGTATCCCACCGCTAACTTGGCTGCCACCTTTGCAATAGGGAAACCCGTAGCTTTTGAAGCCAAGGCGGAAGACCTTGAAACCCTTGGGTTCATCTCTATAACGTAGAAGTCCCCATTTTCTGGGTTTACAGCAAACTGGATGTTAGAACCTCCCGTATCCACACCCACCTCTCTCATGATCTCTATACAAGCATCTCTCAGGATCTGATACTCTTTGTCTGTGAGGGTTTGAGCAGGTGCTACCGTTATGGAGTCTCCTGTATGCACGCCCATGGGATCAAAGTTCTCTATAGAACAGACTATTATCACATTATCTTTTGAGTCTCTTATGACTTCAAACTCGTACTCCTTCCAACCTATTAGGGACTTGTCTATGAGAACCTGATGTATGGGTGATGTGCCGAGTGCCAGCTTGAGCTTCTCTTTGAATTCCTCTATGTTATAGGCTATAGACCCACCTGTGCCACCAAGGGTGAATGCAGGTCTTAGTATGGCAGGAAAACCTATGTCCTTTATAGCGGTGAGTCCTTCTTCTACAGAAGACACTACAGCACTTTCTGGAACTTTGAGCCCTATTTTTTGCATGGACCTTCTGAAGAGCTCTCTGTCCTCACCCTTCTTTATGGCACTGTAGCTGGCACCAATTAGCTCCACAGAGTATTTTTCCAAAATGCCCTTCTCGTAGAGTTCTACCGCCAAGTTTAAAGCGGTCTGCCCACCAAGTGTGGGAAGAAGAGCGTCTGGTCTTTCCCTTCTTATTATTTCCTCAAGGACATCTACCGTGAGGGGTTCTATGTAGGTCCTGTCTGCTACGCTTGGGTCTGTCATTATGGTAGCTGGGTTTGAGTTGACAAGCACTATACTGTAGCCTTCCTCTTTGAGAGCTTTACAAGCTTGAGTTCCCGAGTAATCAAACTCTGCAGCCTGACCTATCACTATGGGACCCGAGCCTATGATGAGGATTTTCTTAATGTCTGTGCGCTTTGGCATTAAAGCTTATATTATAATCTTTTTTCAGGAGGTGAAGGCATGAAGAACATACCACCCGGTAAAAACCCCCCAGAAGATATATACGTAGTTGTGGAAATACCCCAAGACAGTCCCATTAAGTACGAGCTTGATAAAGAAACCTCTACCATTTTTGTGGATAGATTTCTCTATACCGCTATGCACTATCCTTTCAATTATGGCTTTATACCTCAGACACTTGCAGATGATGGTGATCCTGTAGATGTGCTTGTCATCTCAAGGTATCCTGTCATTCCCGGAAGTGTAATAAGGTGTAGACCAATAGGTGGCTTGGAGATGAGGGACGAAGAGGGTATAGATACAAAGCTTTTGGCAGTTCCTCACTCAAAGGTGGACCCCACATACGATCATATTAAGTCCGTTGATGACCTACCCAAGGCATTACTTGACAAGATAAAGCACTTTTTTGAACATTACAAAGAGTTAGAACCAGGCAAATGGGTAAAGGTAGAAGGTTTCAAGGGCGTACAGTTTGCCATAGAGGAGATAAAGAAGGGTATAGAAAACTACAAAAAGACTTCATGAGTTTCGATATACTCACAGAAGCCAAAAAGGTTTTTGACACAGAGATTCAGGAACTCATAAGGTTGAAAGAGAACCTTGATGAGAGCTTTGTTAAGGCAGTAGAAATTCTTCTATCTTGCGAAGGAAAAGTCATTACCACTGGTGTGGGTAAATCTGGACACATAGCGCAAAAGATAGCCTCTACCCTTTCAAGTACCGGTACTCCTGCGCACTTTCTGCACCCTTCTGAAGCCCTACACGGTGACCTTGGTGTTATAGATTACAGGGATGTCCTTTTGGCTATATCAAACAGCGGAGAATCTCCCGAAGTGATATCCCTAATACCCTACGTGAAGCTTCTAAAGGTGCCCATCATAGCTATAACCAACAGAAAAGACTCCACCCTTGCTAAGTATGCGGATGTACATATATTTTTAAATGTAAAGAAGGAAGCTTGTCCTCTTGAGCTTGCGCCCACGAGCTCCTCTACCGCATCTTTGCTTGTGGGTGATGCCCTTGCCATGGTTCTTCTTCAGCTAAGAGGTTTTACTAAGGAAGATTTTGCCCTCAGGCATCCTGCAGGAAGTCTTGGCAGACGCTTAAAAGTAGTCAGAGAGCTCTACCATACGGGAGATGAAGTTCCTATAGTTTATGAAGAGACACCCATGACAGATGTGATCATAGAAATGACCAGTAAAGGCTTTGGTGCTACTGCGGTGATAGACAAAAGTGGAAAGCTAGTAGGAATAATAACAGACGGAGACCTCAGAAGGTTTGTAAAAAACGGTGGAGACTTCAACACTGCCAAGGCAGGAGATGTTATGACAAAAACTCCAAAAACTGCAAAGGCTAACGAACTTGCAGCAGAAGCTCTAAAGAGAATGGAAGATCATAAAATAACCGTGTTGATAGTTATAGATGATGAAGGTAAACCAGAAGGTATAATACATATGCACGATATACTCAAAGCTGGTGTTTTATGAGAAAGTTGGGTGTGCTTGGTTCTACAGGTTCAGTAGGAAGCCAGACTCTTGATATTGTAAGAGCCTACAGAGAGGAGTTTCATCTTGTAGGCATAGTTGCCAAAAAAGCCTCTGAAAAACTCCTTAAGCAGGCAATAGAGTTTAAACCTCATTATGTAGTATCCTACGAAGAGCCTTCCAAAGATTGGTTAAACAGCCTTCCCAAAGAGACCACTTACATAAAGGGTCAGGATGGTCTCATAGAAGTCATATCCGCATCAGACTTTTTGATGAATGCCATATCGGGAATAGACGGCATAATTCCCACTTACGAAATACTCAGAAGAAATAAACGGCTTTTGGCTTCTAATAAAGAATCTATAGTTTGTCTTGGTGATCTTATTAGAGAAAAGAGGGATTTGGTAGTGCCCGTGGACAGCGAACATAACGCCCTCTTTCAGCTTCTTTCTTTTGTAAGCGCAGAAGATTTAAGAAAGGTATACCTTACTGCTTCTGGTGGACCCTTTAGGGAAAGATCACTCCAAGACTTGGAAAAGGCAACAGTTGATGAAGCCCTAAACCATCCAAGGTGGAAAATGGGTGCTAAGATAACCGTTGATTCTGCAACGCTTATGAATAAAGGTATGGAGATAATAGAAGCTATAAACCTTTTTGACCTTTCTGTTGATAGCATAGATGTGCTTATACATCCTCAAAGCGTAGTTCACGGTATAGTGGAGCTAAAAGACGGTAGTTTCTTGTTTCATGTGTCCCAAACAGATATGAAAATACCAATTATGCATGCACTCTTTTATCCAGATAGAAAAGACTATCCTTTTGAAAGGAAGAGCCTGCTTGACCTCTCACCCATTAGCTTTGAACAAGTTGACAGAGAGAAGTTTAGGGCACTCCACCTGTGCAAGTGGTCTGCTCAGATGGGAGGTGCATACATTCCCGCTCTGGTAGGTGCAGACCAAGCTGCGGTAGAGATGTTTCTTGAGGGACACATAAAGTTCTTAGACATAGTGCGCATAGTAGAAGATGTGCTCAGTATGCTAAGCCTGCCAGAACCTCAGAACATAGAGCAGGTTTTAAACACAATAAATTGGGCTTATCAAAAGGGTAAAGAGGTTTCTTTAAAGTATGCGTGATGTGATCTTGGCAATAGCTCTTATATTGTTAACTTTTTTACCTTTCTACATGTCTTCTTCTCCTTCATCGGGCAGTGTAAGTTTTGTAAGATTAGACCCTTCAAAATTTGAGCCCATTCAAGGAAAGGAAGGTGGTACTTTGCATTTTATACTAAGTGGAGACCCTAAAACGCTTAATCCAGTAATGGCTCAAGAGAGCACATCTACAGCGGTTATAGACTATTTGTTTACAGGGCTTACAAAGACAGACATAAAGACCATGAGGGTGCTACCAGACCTTGCAAAAGGTTGGGAGGAGAAAGACTCAGGCAGACGCTATATTTTCCATTTGCGCGAAGGTGTAAGATGGAGCGATGGTGTTGAGCTAACCGCTGATGATGTAGTCTTTACTTACAGAGATGTTTATCTCAACAAAGACATACCTAACTCCACTGCAGATATGTTGAGGGGTATCATAAAAACTGATAAAGACGCACAGAGCTTTGTTAGGAAGATAGACAGGTACACTGTGGAGTTTAACATTCCCAAACCCTTTGCTCCCTTTCTTCAAGTCCTTAGCGCTCCCATCCTTCCCAAACATAAATTAGAGAAGTACGTAAAGGAAGGAAGCTTTCCCACCGCTTGGAATGTAGATACAGACCCAAAGGAAATAGTGGGTACAGGACCTTATGTGATAAAGAGGTATGTCAAAGGGCAATTTGTTGAGTACTCTGCAAACCCCTACTATTACGAGAAAGACCGCGAAGGTAGAAAACTTCCTTACATAAAAAGTATGATAGGTATAATAGTGCAGGATCCAGACACTGCCCTGCTTAGGTTTTCAGCAGGAGATGCAGATTACATAGGTGTTAGACCCCAAGACCTTCTTTTTATGTCCCGGCTTAGATCCATAACCCTTTATGACCTTGGTCCCACACCATCCACCACCTTCCTCGTATTCAACCAAAACCCAAGAGCTAAGATACCTCCCTATAAACTAAGATGGTTCCAAAACAGAGTTTTCAGGCAAGCTATATCTCATGCCATAGACAGAGAAGGCATATGTTATCTTGTTTACAACGGACTTGCGGAACCTCTTTACACACCCATAACACCTGCCAACAGACCTTATTATGACGAAGGGTATTACCCTAAGTATAACTACGATCTTAAACTTGCAAGAGAAATGTTGGAAAGTATAGGGTTCAAAGATAGGGATAAGGACGGTATTCTTGAGGATCCCCAAGGTCATAAGCTTGAAATAGTTTTGCTTACCAATGCAGGAAACAAGGAAAGAGAAACCATAGGCAACATTATAAAAGAGGATCTTGAAAAGATAGGTGTAAAGGTCATATTCAGACCTATAGATTTTAACAGCTTAGTCTCAAGACTGTCATCACCACCTTATGAATGGGAAGCGGTGATTATAGGGCTTACGGGTTCTATAGACCCTTACTTTGGTAGGAATGTGTGGCATTCCTCTGGAACCCTTCACATGTGGAACCCAAGACAGAAAAACCCTCAAACCCAATGGGAAAAACAGGTAGATGAGCTTTTTGACAAAGGCGCACAAGAATTAGACTTTGCAAAAAGAGTAGATATATACAAAAAAGCCTTCCTGATAATAACCCAAGAGCAACCCATGATATTCATAGCGGTGCCCAAAAGCATGTTAGCGGTCTACACCAACAGGTTTGACAACTTCTTCCCTACCGTATGGGGATGGTACAAAAGCGAGACACTATTTATCAAGTAATGAGCTCTCTTAACCTTTCACGAAGTGCCTTGGAAGTCTCTTGTCTTATTATGTCAGCCAAGTTTATCGCAGAAAGCTGTTTTTCCACCTGTTCCCTTATGACTCTCTCAATCAGTGAATTTATAGACATTTCGCGCACCGCACTTATGAACGCATTTTCTATAAGCTTTTCAGATAGCACATCCTTTAAGTGATCTTTGAGCATTTTCTCTATATATTCCACCTTTATCTGAGGAACCGGAGTTTTTTCAGGAAGAGGCTCTAAAACCATCTCCTTTTCGGCTTCGAAGGGCAACTGTGAGGGAATCTCGGAAGTTTTTTCAAGAGAAGGCTCTAAAACTGTCTCTTTCTCTGATTCTGAAGGCAACTCTAAAGAAAAGCTCTCCAGCATAGGTTTTTCTGACTTTTGCTCCTTGAAAAGCTCATCTAAAAGCCCTATGACCTCATTGGACACTTCCTGCGCGGGAACTTCCTCTTTTAAAAGTTCCCTTACTTTTTCTATGGCTTTTGCAATCTCTGCTTCTCTTGAGAAGGCGTACTTGTTGGGAAGGTTTATTCTGTCCACATCTATGGTAAAAAGGTCATCTATGAGGAGTATATAGTGTTTCTGTGCGAGTTCTTCCTTCTGAGACATCTCCATAAGAGTCTTCTGGGCTATCATACCTGAGATGGTATCAAAAACTACAATGTCCGCTTCTCTTGCTTTTTCTACAGCTTCTTTTACATTTTTGACAATTGCTATTTCACAGTCCGTACCGAGCGCTGTCTTTATAGTGTCTATGATAGTACTGTCAAAGGAAACTATCAGCACCCTCTTTTTCTTAGCTTCTGACGTGTAAGAAGCGGTTTCTTCCTGCTGCTTATGCTGCTCAAAAGATGGCATTTCTATCTCTAACTCTGGAACGTGAAAGGTGGTTTCTATCTCCTGCGCATGCTCTTCTGAAAGTGCATCCTTTATCTTGCTTATTGCCTCTTCTCTGGGTAGTTTTACTTTCTTTTTAACTATTATGTTGTTCATGTCAACGGGAAAAAGGTCATCAACGAGCACTATATACTTGGCATCTTTGAACTTACTCTGATACATTTTGTTAATGTCTTCCTCTGAAATGGAACCAGAAATAGCATCGTAGATGATCACATCTGCACTTTGGACTGTGTTTACCGCTTCCTCTCCATTCTTTACATCTATCACCTCGTACTCTTTGAGAGCTTCTTTTATACCTTTCACTAGGCTTTTGTCAAAGGATACCACAAGTACTTTCATGCTTTACCCCCATACTTTTTAAGTATATCATCAAGGATCCCTTTGGCTTTTTCTACACTTTCCTCAGGTATGATCTTGCTTGTGGACAGTGTCAACCTCAGGGCTTTAATGTAATTGACAAATTTATCATCTGTGGTTTTGACCACCTGTTTTTCTTCAACAGTATATAGCAGGAACATTCCCATCGCAAAAACTAAAAAGCCAGATATGAGCATACCAAAGGCGTATGGATTTTCTATAAAAAAGTACATATACTCACCTATTGTAGGATTTTTTGCGTAAAGGTACACTTCGTTGCCCTTTTTGTCCTTGTAAATTTCAGAAGAGTACATGTTTTCGTCAAAGAGTTTAAGCACATTATCTGTGGTGATTACCTTTCCACTCTGTGTTTTTAGTATGATGGCGGAGTATTCGGGATGTGCTGGCTTTGAAAGGGTATTACCACTATAAAGATCAAGGATAAAGCTTGCCACATTTTTGTTCATCTTCTCCTGTCTTGCTTTAATGTAAAGCTCAAAGGAGGTAATACATCCCAAAAGTATAAGAAAAATGCCTAACAAACATAAACCAGTCCCGGAAAGCTTTTTCTTCATTATCCACTCACCGTAAGTTTCTCTATTAGCAAAGAAGGAGAACCCACATTTGCATAAAAAATCAGATCACTGCCTACACCTACCACCCCTTCCCACAACTGAAGCACATTACCACTTAAAGTGACTCCCCTCACGCTCTTCTCCTTTTTCCCTCTCTTATAAATTATACCAGATGCACCTAAAGAGAAGTCTCCAGAGACTGGGTCCACCGTGTGCAGTCCCATAAGGTCAAGTATAAGAAATACCTCATCAAAAGAGCTAACAAGCTCGTCTATGTCTGCATCTCCACTCTCTATGTAAAAATTGGTTATCCCGCACGAAGGTAAGCTTTTGAAACTCTCTCTAATAGAATTACCCGTAGGTTCTGTCTTCAACTTATTTGCAGTGTAAAGGCTGTGAAAGAAACCTTTGAATATGCCTCTATCTACAAGCACCTTTCTTCTAGTGCGTATACCTTCCGCATCAAAGGGAAAGCTCAGAAAACCATCCTTCATACTACCGTCATCAATTATGCTCAGACGCTCAGATGAAATCTTCTCTCCTACCCTATCTTTAAGAAGGGTCTTGTTTTTCAGCAGGGACTCACCTGAGAACATACTGCTAAAAGCCTCAAGTAGCATAGCAGATGCAGAGCGAAACAGAACTACTGGCATCACCTTAGTTTCGTAAGGCTTGGGATTTAGCAAAGACACAGCCTTAAACACCACCTCCTGAACCATTCCATCAAGATCCAGATCCTTGAACCTTCTTGCTCCTCTAAAGTCATAAGATATGGACGCATCACCTTTATCTTCCGCAAGAGCGGATATGGAGGATGTGTAAAAGGTAGTCTTGTAGTGATACTCCAGACCGCAGGAATTGTAGCAGTAGACCTCTACTTCTTTCTCTTTGATACCTACCTTTCTCACACCTTTTATTCTACTATCTAAAAGCTTTGCCTTCTTCTCCAAAGAAACAACAAGGTCTATCTTGTCCTGTATGGGAAGATCAAGAAGTTCGTACGGAAGGGGCTCTTCTCTGGGCTTTTGGCAGTAGAAGGAAAAACCATCATCCTGTGGAGTAAGCTGGCATATCTCCATAGCTTTTTCTACACAGTCCCTTATTGCTTCCTCTTTCAGATGTGTGGTGTAAGCAAAGCCTATCCTGTTATCCCATAGCACCCTGATGCCAAGTCCAGCATCCGTGGATTTAGATAGACTTTCAAGCTTTTCATCCGAGACCTCTATGGACTCCTTTTTTGAAGTTTCCAGATAAATCTCGTATTCAAAAGGAGGTTTTACATACTTAGAGACCATGCTTCTTATGTCTTCCATAAACATAGATTTTAACACTGTATTGTATTAAAATTCACTATGGGAGGTGCTAAAAAATGCTACCTACTGAACTTGTGGATCTGATGAACAAGCTGGGTGTTTTTCCCTGTGTGCTTGGAACCACAGATAAAGAAGGAAACATTCATATGACTTTCATAACATGGGTTTATCCTAAAAGCGAGAGAATTTTGCGCTTTGCTCTGAGTTCTGACTCAAAAAGTGCAAAGAACCTCAAGGAGACAAAAAGAGCATGCTTTATGTTTTTCTTACCTGAAAAAGCCCTTGCGTGCTATGGCAGTGTACAGATGATCCTCGAAAGTATAGAGGAAATAAAGTTTCCCGTTTCTGTGTTTGAGATGCACATAGATAGGGTTGAGAACAGTCTGTTTCCGGGTGCTACCATCACAGGCATTATACCCTTTGCACACACAGGCGATTTGGAAAAGATGGCAGAGCTTGACGGTATAGTTCTTGAGGCAATGCGAAGTGCATGAGACTTATTATCCTTCTTCTTGCAGGAGCTATTTTATCTCTCCTTCCTAACTTAAACACTTACGAGTTTAGAAACGAGGAGGCTCTGAGATTAACAGTAGCCTACGAAATGTTTAAAAACTCAAATTATGCACAACCTTACCTTTTGGGAGAGCCTTATTACAACAAGCCACCTCTTTTTAACTGGCTAATAGTGTTATGCTCATATTTCTTAGGTTGGAGTGAGCTCACCGGAAGGGCTGTAAGTATTACCTTTCTAGTGCTATGCCTTCTTCTTTTGGTAGCTTTTACCCAATACCTTTTCAGAAACTTAGAGCTGTCCTTACTTTCCGCATTGGTGTTTTTAACCTCTGGAAATGTGCTTTTCTTTTACGGATACCTTGCAGAGATAGATATAACCTTTACCTTTTTTGTCTTTTCCCTTATGGTATGCGCTTACATGTGGTCTCAAAAAGACAGTATATTTTGGGCTTTTGCCACAGGCTTTTTGACAGGTCTGAGTTTTCTTATTAAAGGCTTCCCTGCTTACGCTTTCTACGGGCTAACCTTGTTAGCTCTAAGTGTATACAAAAGAGACACAAGCTTACTCTTTGGCAGGAAAGCCTTTCTTGCACATGCTACTAGCTTTGTTTTACCTACTTTCTGGATCGTAAATACTCATGATCCACTACTTTACCTAAAAAACCTCCTTTATGAGAGCTTAAGCAGGGTAAAGGAAAGGGATTTTTCAAGAGTGCATCACCTGATTACCTTTCCCATACTTACCTTTAAGGACACACTTCCCAACAGCTTGCTCTTCCTAATAGCTCTATACCTGCTTCTAAGACAGAAGGAGCTTAAGTTTCCTCCTCAGATAAGGGTTATGTTTATCATGTTCTTTGTAAATTACCTTCCCTATCTTTTTTCTAACTCCGCAGGTAGGTATGTTTTACCCCTTTATCCTCTGCTCGCGGTGATGTCTTCTTACTATATATACAGTGCACTGGAGAAGGGAAATTACAAGAGGATCTTTTATGTATCCATATTGCTTACAATAATCCTCAGAGCTCTTTATGGCTCTGTCTTTTTTCCCTACTACAACGAGAGGGAAAGCTCCAGAAAGAGTATAGCCATGAAGATGATAAAGGCTATGGATCTAAAAAAACCTGTGCGTTGTGAATGCCCGCAGGAGCTATCCGTTTGTCTTTATGTGAGCCTTGCCAAAAACGAACCTCTCAAAAAGAATCTTCCTGACGCTGTGTACTCCATAAGCTGTGGTGATGAAAGAAAGGGTAAAGCCCTCATAAGCTTTGATGTGAATAGATCTTATCAGATAAAGCTCTTATATTTTAAGTCTTTGCCCCTTCTTTTGCTCTCCACCTTAGGTACTCTTCTATAAAGGCATCTATATCTCCGTCCATAACCGCCTCTACATTTCCCACTTCTAAGCCTGTCCTCAAGTCCTTTACCATCTGGTAAGGTTGGAACACATAAGACCTTATTTGATAACCCCAACCTATATCCGTCTTTTCCCCTTCAAGAGCTTTTTTCTTTTCCTCAAGCTTTTGAAGCTCAAGCTGGTAAAGTTTAGCCTTTAAGAGTTCAAGAGCCTTTAGTCTGTTTTGAAACTGGGATCTCTCCTGCTGACAGGAAACCACTATACCAGTAGGTATGTGTCTTATCCGTACTGCTGTATCCGTTTTGTTTACATACTGACCCCCAGCACCGCTTGCTCTGAAGGTTTCCATCTCTATGTCCTCTTCCCTTATCTCTATGTTTATACTTTCGTCTATTTGTGGTACTACTGATACAGAGGCAAAGGAAGTGTGCCTTCTTGCGTTAGCATCAAAAGGAGATATCCTAACGAGCCTGTGAACACCGCTCTCCCCTTTGAGATATCCGTAAGCGTAAGGTCCTTTTATTAGAATAGTAGCGCTCTTTATACCCGCAATATCGTCAGGGTTTATGTCTATAACCTCCACCTCATAGCCGTGTTTTTCTGCCCATCTTCTGTACATTCTTAGAAGCATGCTTGCCCAATCGCAAGCCTCTGTACCCCCTGCTCCTGCTTGTACAGTAAGGTATGCATTCTTTTTGTCCATCTCTTCAGAAAGGAAAGTCTTTATCTCAAGCTCTCTAATGGTTTTTTCTACTGACTGGATCTCTTCTGCTATCATGGAAAGAGCTTCTAAATCGTCCTCTTTTGTCTCTTTTAAAAGTTCCTCAGCACCTTCTAAGGAACTTCTTATCCTTTCAAACTCCTTTATGGTCTCTTCAAGCCACTTTCTTCTTTGGGTTAGCTCCTTTGCCCTTTCTTGATCTTCCCAAAAGTCTGGCATGGACATACTAATGTCTATTTTTTTTAGTTCCTCCTTCATGGAGTTTATGTCCATAGTTTGCTGTATATCAAGGAACTTTTCTTTTAGCTCTTCAATCCTGTTTTTTACTTCTGCAAGCATAATATATAAAATAATACGCCGAGTGAGAAGTTAGACACACATTTCTCTGCTGAGCGTATAGTGGTCTTATTATAATAACCTGATGAGGGTAGTGATCACGGGAGGAAGCAGAGGCATAGGGAAGGCTCTTGTAGAGAAATTTGTAAAAGAGGGACATATGGTATGCACATGTTCAAGAAGTGAGGAGAGTCTAAAGACCCTATGGGAAGAGTTGGGACGCACAGACAGGTTAATGTTCAAAGGGTGTGATGTAGGCAACAGATTTTCCGCTAAGGAGTTTATAAGTTTTTGTAAAGATAGGATGCAAGAGTTTCATGTTCTTATAAACAATGCGGGCATTCTTGGACTGAGGCAAAGTATAGAAAACTACCCAGAAGATGTGTGGGAGGAGGTTATAAGAGTGAACCTAAACGGTGTGTTTTACATAACCAAGTACGCTATACCTTTTATGAAAGACGGAGGTGTGATAATAAACCTCTCCTCAGGTGCAGGTAAAAAGCCAGCACCTTACTGGGGAGCTTATGCGGTTTCTAAGTTCGGTATAGAAGGTTTTTCCCTTTTGTTGGCTGAAGAGCTAAAGCACAGAGACATAAGAGTGTATGCCTTCAATCCAGGTGCTACGAGAACAAAGATGCGAGCTGATGCTTATCCTTATGAAGACCCAAACACTCTTAAACCACCGGAAAAAGTAGCGGATTTTATTATAAAGCTTGTAAACCTACGCCCACCCTCTGGCTCTATCGATTTTTATGAGTAGAAAACCTACTCCCTGTAGTACAGAGCCCAAGATAAAACTTAAAGAGCCTACAAAAAGGGTAGCATCAAACCAAAACTTCATGGGATAAACGCGCAACAACATATCGTCATCTTTGAAGCGCCAAGAATAGGGATCAAACACATAATTATGAAAAGTGGTAAAGAGCCAGTCGTAATTTATTAGGGATATTAAAAATATAATCAGCACTAACCCTTGAGTTATTCCGCCAGATATTATAAGTACCTGCCCTATGTTCCTTTTACTGCCTAAGGACAATGTTAAAAACAGCCACAGAACTCCAAGAACATAAAGAGTAGGGAACAGAAAAGATAGAAGCTCTTTTACATCTTCCATGTGCTTGATCTCTCTTTCCCCAAAAAATCCACTTCTTTTGAAGTCTTTCATACCTTCGTCCGAAAGAACTGCTCTGAGTCCTAACTTGGCGATCCGAAGTCTTACCTCATTACTAAGCCCCCACCTATCTTCTGGAAAGTCTTTCTTGGAATACTCCCAACGAACAAAAAACTCTGTAAAGGCTAACCTAACAGAGAGCAATACGGTAAGTACCGGTAGCGTAAGAATAGCCAGCAGTTTCCTCATTAAAAACCCAATTCCGTCAGCAGATTTGGGTTATATCCTTCTATCACTTTATAGTTTTTCAGGACTATGTTGTAGGGAGTTGACTGAACACCAAGATTTTGGGCTATCTTTATGTGTTCGTAAACCAAACTGCACTCCTTTACCTTGGGCGGTTTGCCGTCAAACTTACCCGAGAGCACCTCATCAAGGGCTTTTAACCTGTTCTTACTGCACGCTATGTAAAAAGCTTTAGGATAACTCTCGGGAAATTTTTTAAAAGGTAGCAAAAATACATAAATTTTTAATTTGTGAAGATAAGGTCTTAGTTCTCTCCACTCTTGCCTACAGTGGGGACAATCCGGATTTATAAAGGTAATGAGCTTTTTACTTCCACTTCCTACAATGACAGCTTTATTCAGCGGTATTTCTTTCACCTGCTCTTTAACAAACTCAGAATATAGGTCTGCAGAAAACACAGGCACTAAGAGTAAAACTATCAAGGCAAAGACTAACATAAAATTAATTTTAACACCCTTTAAGCTTTTTTACCCTATTTAAAGCTTGAAAGATGACACAAAAGGCATATTTATTTTATTCTATGACAAGGGAGATACTGAAGTTTCCACACCCAGCCTTAAAAACACCTACCAAGAAGGTGGATATTATAGACAGAGAACTGCACGAGCTTATAAAAGATATGTTTGAGACCATGTACCACGCGGAAGGTGTTGGTCTTGCTGCCAACCAGATAGGTGTAGATCTGAGTGTTATGGTCATAGACACATCAAAAAAGGAGGGAAGTCCCCCAATAAAAGCGGTACTCATAAACCCAGAGATACTATCCACGGAGGGGCAGATCAAATACAGAGAAGGTTGCTTATCTTTTCCGGGATTGGTGGTAGAAGTAAGCAGGTACAGTAAAGTTAAGGTAAAGGCTCTTGACCTTACAGGAGAGGAAAAGATATACGAATTTGAAGGATTTCCAGCTATAGTGTTTCAGCACGAAATGGACCACCTGAATGGTATAACCTTTATAGATAGAGTCAGTGGTGTGAAAAAGCGCCTGGCTCTTGACAAATATGCCAAGCTACAAAAAGAAAGAGTATAAAGAACTTATGAATGTCCAAGTAGTAAAGTTCTATCCCTTTGAAACATCCTTGAAAAAACCCAGACTTTTGGGTTATGCAGATGTAGAATTAAACGGACTTATAGTGCTCAGAAACATAAAGCTTTTTGAGAGCAAGTACGGGGGATACTTTATACAACTTCCCGAAATACAAAAAGACGGGAAAAGCTATGCCATAATAGATATAAAGTCAAGAGAACTTCTTGAGAGCATAAGGAGGGTCATAGTAGACTACTATAAAGAAAACTTCTTGTAAGTGCCCTTAGCTCAGATGGACAGAGCGTGGGTTTCCGAAGCCCAAGGTCGGGGGTTCAAGTCCCCCAGGGCACGCCAAAAAGAGCTCTAAGGACTCACCAATTTACCTGCATAAATGGCAGACGAAAAAGAAGTTCCTACAACTTTGCCTACGGGTGTATGTATATCTTTATACTCTTCCATCGCCTTTGCTTTTCTGCAGATCCTTTCAGGAAAGCAAGGTTTTCCCGCTACAGATAGCACTTCTTCAAGCCTTGCAGGAAAAGGAAGCTCCTCTGAGGGAACATTTCCCACAGGCGCCACAAAAACAAAACCTTTTAAAGACATGCCCTTTATTATAAAGGCAACTATTCTGTCTTCCCTATCAGTGCCAAAGGACATGTTAACAACCCTTATTCCCCTTCTGAATACATCCAAGAGAGCCTTTGATATACTCCAGCCGTCGCAAACATTTTCCGAACATACCCTATAAAGAGCCACCTTTGCACCTTTCTGCTTGTGTACCAAAAAGGCAACTGCAGTTCCGTGTTTTTCTGCCTTGTAGTTATCTTTTCTTAGGTTCTTCACAAAAAAGACAGCATCTTGGAGCTTACTCTCATCTGCGCCCGTGTCTAATACCGCAACAACACTAAGGGATGCCTCCTGCTTTGTTGATGAGCCAAAAGCTTCTGATACATCTCCGTAAAGCTCGTACAGGTAGTTAGGTTCAAGAATCAGCACTCTGTCCTTTAGCTTTTCCTCCAACTTTTGGCTTTCCTCTTCCCATCTTATGAGAGAGAGCGTATAGCCCTCAAAGACTTCCCTATCTATCACCTGTAAATCTGGTGGTAGCTTTGCGGTGTGAAGAGCTATAAACTCAAAAGGCACAAAAGCCATTCTCGGAGGTTTTGAAGGTTTTGAAAAAACCGCTTTTGTGATGAAAAGCAGTAGGCTTGCTCCAACTAATCCAACAAGAACAGCACCTAGCCCAGAACTGCCTCCCCCTTGAGGTGGCTGAGGTTGTGGCTTTGGCTCACCTGGAATAGGTACAACTATTGTCTGGGCATGTAGGATGGAAAAAGCTACCAGCAAAGCGAGTATCTTCCTGCCCATGTCAAGGATCTTAACACACCCAGGAAAAAAGCTATAATTTTTAAGTTATGGGTCTAAAAGAAGCGCTTGTTCGCCTTTCTGATTATGTTTATGTGTTGAAAGAAAACACTATAATAGGTCAAAGGGTTCCCGTTTACTTCTATATAAGCGACAGGCTTTTTGAACACCTTGAAGAGGATGCCATAAGACAAGCAGCTAACGCTGGTACCCTTCCAGGCGTTGAAAAAGCTATATATGTGATGCCAGATGTACATGTAGGCTATGGTTTTCCTGTAGGTGGGGTTATGGCGGTAAACACACAAACAGGCATCATAAGCCCTGGGTCTATAGGATACGACATAAACTGTGGTGTTAGACTAATAGCTACAAATCTTTCAGAGGAAAGAATACTTCCCATAAGGCAGGAGCTAATGCAAGAGATATTAAACAAAGTACCAGCAGGTGTTGGTTCAAGAGGAAGGTTAAAACTATCAAAAGAACAACTTAAAGAGGTTGCTATAAAAGGTGCAAGGTGGGCAGTGGAATACGGTTTTGGTTTTGAGGAGGACCTTATGCACATAGAAAGTTCAGGAACACTTCCTGATGCAGATCCGGATAAAGTATCAAACTTTGCATATGAGAGAGGCTCTGAAGAATTAGGAACAGTAGGTTCAGGAAATCACTTTGTTGAAATACAGGCGGTTGATGAGATATACGACGAAAATACCGCACAAAAGCTCGGCATTAGCATAGGACAAGTGATGATTATGGTACACTCTGGTTCAAGGGGATTTGGACACCAGGTGTGCGTAGATTACCTAAAAGTTGCAAAGGACGCTTTAGATAAGTATAAAATACACATACCAGATATGCAACTCGCGTGCATGCCCTTTAGATCAGAAGAAGGACAGAACTACTTTAAAGCCATGAACTGTGCAGCAAACTACGCCTTTGCCAACAGGCAGATACTGGGTTTTATCACCGCTGACACTTTAAGGAGGTTTCTTGGTATATCGTGGGAAGAGTTAGGCTACAGAGTAGTGTATGACCTTGCCCATAACATAGGAAAGGTAGAGAGGTATAAAATTGACGGTGAAGAGAAGGAGCTTTTAGTACACAGAAAAGGTGCAACAAGAGCCTTCCCTCCTTACAATCCAGATGTACCACCGGCTTACAGGGATGTAGGTCAACCTGTGCTTATACCCGGTGATATAGGCAGGTATTCTTTTCTTCTTGTGGGTGCGCCCAAGAGTATGGAAATAAGTTTTGGAAGTGCGTGCCACGGCGCTGGTCGGCTGATGTCTAGAACAAAAGCCAAGGAATATGCAAGAAAAGAGGGTATAGAGAAAGTACTTAGCGGTCTTGTGGTGGTTGCAAGGGGAAAAGGTACCATTATGGAAGAGATACCTCAGGCGTACAAGGATGTGACAGAGGTAGTTAAAGTTGTAGACGCTCTTGGAATAGCAAAGCTCGTAGCAAGACTAAAACCCCTTGGGACTTTAAAAGGTTGATAGGTGTATTATAATATAACCTTCTGGAGGAACTTATGGGCGAATTTGAAAGACTACTTGAGAAAAGTCTTGAAGAAGCAAAAGAGATAAGGAGGGGAGAAGTAATACCTTGTAAGGTTATAAAGGTGGACGATAGAAATGTATATGTGGACATAGGCTACAAAGTGGAAGGAATAATTCCAAGGGAAGAACTTCCTGATGTAAAGGAAGGAGATCAGATAAAAGCAGTGGTGATAAAAATAGCGAGGGGAGGCTCGCCCATACTTTCCTACAAGAAGTACATAGAGGAGAAGTATGTATACTTTTTGCGCTCCGCTTACGAGAAGGGAAGGTTCTTAACAGGAAAAGTTAAAGAAAAGACCCAAGAAGGTTATACGGTGGATATAAATGGCATTAGTGCCTTTATGCCCTATAACGAAGCTGGTAGAAGGATTAAGGAAGGTTCAAGAGTAGTGGTAAAGATAATAGAATTTCAAAACACAAAGGAAGGTATAAAACTGAAGGTATCTCAGAAAGCCTACTTGGCACAGCAAGAAAAGCGCAAAAAGGAAAGGCTTTTGGAAAAACTAAAAGTTGGTGATGTAGTGGAAGGCAAAGTGATAAAAATAGACCCAGAAAAAGGCATAACCTTATTGGTTCAAGGAGTTCTAAGAGCGTTCCTTCCAAAGGAAGAGCTCTCGTGGGGTAGAGATAAAAATCCTTACAACTATGCGGAAATAGACGAAAAACTAAGGGTGAAGGTAAAGCGCATACCCAAAGATGGCGAGTTCATATTTGTGAGCTTAAGAGAAATGAAGGAAAACCCTTGGGAAAAGATAAAGGATAAGATAAACAAGGGAGATACCGTATCTGGTAAAGTAGTAGAAATATCAGAAAGAGGGTTGGTGGTAGAAGTACAAGAAGGTGTAGAAGGTTTTGTACCCAAGGAAGAGATATCTTACGACGGTGAGGTAAATTACAAGAAAGGTTCGGAAGTAAAGGCAAAGGTATTGGAATTTGAACCTGCAAAGAAAAGGTTGATCCTTAGCATAAAGAGAGCTTTGCCAAAACCTTGGGAGGAGTTTTTCAAGAAACACCCCACAGGTAGTAAGGTAATAGGTACTGTGGAACGAATAGAGGGTGCAAAAGCTATAGTAGACTTAGGAGGTGGAGTAAAGGGTGTAATACACAGAAGTGATCTGTCTTGGGTAAGGCCTGGCAGGATAGAGGAGGTACTCAAAGTTGGTGAGCAAAAGGAGTTTGCAGTCCTTGCCATAGAAGGCAGGTTTATAAAGCTTGGACTAAAACAGTTAACGCCTAATCCTTGGGACCTTATAAAGCAAAGGTACCAAGTAGGACAAAAAGTAATCCTAAGGGTAAAGTCCGCTCACCCTTTTGGTGTTTTTCTTGAGTTTCCAGAAGGCTTAGACGGTCTTTTGCCCCTTTCTGAGATACCAAAAGGTACTGAGATAAAAGAAGGCTCAGAGGTAGAGGTTAAGATACTTGAAATATCTCCAGAGGATGGAAGAATAACGCTGACCATGAAAGAAGATAAAGAGGAGAAAAAGGAGGAGGTCATCACCACATCTTCTGAGAGTGGTTTTACCTTGGGAGACATACTTAAAAAGAAGATGAAACTATAATGGCAAAAAAAAGCATAGTAGACCAAATCTGGAAAGAGGGTAGTGTTTCAAAAAAAACTCTCTACAGTATGCTCAATTATGTGTTTGATCTTATAAGCAAAGCTCTTCAAGAGGGACAAGAGGTTAAGATTTCCAGTTTTGGAACTTTCAAAGTTAGACAAACCAAAGATAGAAAAGGGAGAAACCCAAGAACTGGTGAGATGAAAGTCATAAAGGCTAAAAGAACAGTACAGTTTAAGGCAAGCAAAAAGCTGACCGTAAGGTTGAACATGCTGGTTAAAAAGTGTAAAATTTAGTTTAAGCAACGGGGTGTGGCGCAGGTGGAAGCGCGCTGGCATGGGGGGCCAGAGGTCACGGGTTCAAGTCCCGTCACCCCGATTTTGTGGTATAATGCGTATCAGGAGGCAAACTCATGGCAAAGGTGAAGATGAAGACTAACAGATCCGCAAAGAAGAGGTTTAAGATAACCGCAAAGGGTAAAATAAAGAGGTGGCGTGCAGGTGGTTCTCACTACAACACTAAAAAAGCAAAGGACAGAAAGAGAAGGCTCAGGAAACCCACCCTTGTGAGTAGTGGCTGGGAAGATAAGGTAAGGGGGCTTTTGAAGGAATAAACTCTTGAAATAAGGACTCTAAAGGAATAATTTATTTCTTATACTCTAAAGGATATCTCGTGGAGGAAATAGTATGGGTTATATGATAAGGACGGTTATACTTTTGGGTGTTCTAACAGGCCTTTTCCTTTTTGTGGGACATCTGATAGGTGGCAAAACAGGTATGACAATAGCTCTTATACTTGCAGGTATTATGAACTTTATAGCCTATTGGTTTTCTGACAAGATAGTTCTGTCCATGTACGGCGCTAGGGAAATAAGCTACGAAGAAGCACCATGGCTTCACAGAATAGTGGAAGAGCTATCACAGAAGGCTAATATTCCTAAACCGCGCATCTATCTTGTTCCCATGGAGCAACCTAATGCTTTTGCCACAGGAAGAGGTCCAGGACACTCTGCGGTTGCGGTAACATCAGGTATACTGCACCTTTTGGATGAGGACGAGCTAAGAGGTGTCTTAGCGCACGAGATTGGTCATATAAAAAACAGGGATGTCTTGGTTGCTACCATGGCAGCAACTATAGCGGGTGCCATATCCTATCTAATAAACATGTTCCAGTGGATGCTACTTTTTGGAGGAGGCAGGGATGAGGAAGACAGGGGAGGATGGGCAGGATTGGTAGGTAGCCTTTTACTTATCATCCTGACACCTATTATAGCCATGATCATACAGATGGCTATATCAAGGTCAAGGGAGTATTTGGCAGACGAAACGGGTGCCAAGATAAGCGGTGATCCTCTTGCTCTTGCGAGAGCTCTTGAGAAAATACACAACTATGTTTATCAAATTCCTGCAGAAGTCAATCAAGGCACAGCTCATCTTTTCATAGAAAATCCCTTGTCTGGTGAAGGTATATGGGAGCTCTTCTCCACACACCCATCAACGGAAAAGAGAATAGAAAGGCTCAAAGAGCTCGCCAGAAAGATGGGAGTTTATGCGTGATAAGAGTTTAGGAAGAAGAAAAGGGAAAGCAAAAACCCCCACAGTACTACAAACAGTTTGACTTTTTTTCTATCAAATCTTAGGGATAACCTTGCACCCGCATAACCACCCAACGCGAAACCTAACATCATCAAAAAAGCATAAGACCACAACACATGCCCGCTAAAGAGGAAGTATACAGAAGCTATGCCGTTTATAGTCATACCTAATATATTCTTTATACCGTTGGCTATGTGTATGTCTGCTATTCCCACCATTCCTAAAGATGCGAGCATAATTATCCCTATACCTGCACCAAAGTATCCACCATACAGGGCTGTAAGAAACTGGGCGATAAACACCAAAGGATAGGATCTGCCTTTTAGGTGAACCTTTGTC
Organism: Hydrogenobacter hydrogenophilus; assembly: GCF_900215655.1. Lineage (NCBI taxonomy): Bacteria > Pseudomonadati > Aquificota > Aquificia > Aquificales > Aquificaceae > Hydrogenobacter > Hydrogenobacter hydrogenophilus. The sequence goes on from NZ_OBEN01000012.1 coordinate 25,774, forward strand.
CATGTGATAAGCTTTTCGTTGAGCATCAATAAGATGGTTGCAAAAAGTATGAGAAAGGGTATGAGTATTCTAAAAGTGTTTGAGGATGTTTTTACAAGAAGGTATGCGCCAGCAAAGCCTCCCAATATGGATGGTATGAGTAGCGCTTTTAAATGTTCTTTACCTTTCTTTACATGATCCCTAAAACCTAAAGCGGAAAAAAGACTTCCCGTCCAAAGGGATACTGTATTGGTTATGTTGGCTGAGATGGGATCTGTTCCAAGCCATACAAGCACAGGGAAAGTAATAAGAGTCCCACCTCCTGCCACAGCATTGGTAGCACCAGCAAGAAAAGATGCCACAAGCACCACTAAAAACTCTGTCATACTATCCTGCCAAACTCCTCAAACTTAAATCTGTAAGCTCTTGGAAGAAGTTTTTTTGTTGGGTCCTTGTAGCCTATAGCGAGGATCATGGGAACTATTTTTTCCTTGTCTATGTTTAGAAATTCCTTTAGAAGAGTCTCATCGAATCCTTCCATGGGGTGAGTTTCAAGTCCGTAAGCCCTTGCCACTATCATAATAGTCATACCAAAAAGTGCAGTATCCCTTATGGCTTTCCTCTTTGCTTTTTCCTTATCTTTCCAACCTTCTAATATCCTCTCTCTGAGGGTATCCCTGTTTTCTGCAGGTATGTAGCCTAAGTCTATCCAGCTATCTAACACCCTATCCACATGTTCAAAGCCCGCTTTAGTATTGGCGATAAGCACTATGTTAGCGGACGCATCTTCTACCTTCTGCTGTCCGTAGCATATCTCTTTGAGCTGTTTTTTCTTTTCTTTATCTTTAACAACTATGACTTCCCAAGGTTGTAGGTTGTATCCAGAAGGAGCAGTTGCGGATATCTCAAGTATTTCTTTTATTGTTTCGTCAGGTATATCTCTTGTAGGGTCAAAGAAAGTTATAGACCTTCTTTCCGTTATAAGTTTTAGGCATTCCTTCATATCAAAAAACCTCCTTGAGAATTTACAGAAGTGATTTTATAACTTCTGGCGCCATTGGTAGGTTGTTTATTTGTATGCCATAACCCCAGAGCAGAGCGTTTGCAACAGCAGGAGCCACGGGTGGAAGTGCGGGTTCTCCTACGCCACCCATAGGTCCATCACTTTTTACAATGTGAACCTCTACCTGAGGTGCTTCCGCCATGGTAAGTATGGGATAGGTGTCAAAGTTAAGACTGCTGGGTCCATTCTTAGAAAAGCTCACTTTTTCCTTTAAGGTAGCGCTAAGACCCATTATAACAGCACTTTCTACCTGAGAAACAAGAAGGTCTGGATGTACTACTAAGGGTCCTATATCTATGGCACATACTACGCGATGAACCTTTATCTCTCCTGTGTTTTTATTTAGGGATACTTCCACCACCTGCGCCACATGACTGCCAAAAGAGTAGTGGTAAGCAAGACCCATAGCCTCTCCGTACATTGGTCTTTTGCCCCAACCTGCTTTTTCTGCCACCACCTCTATGACCTTCTTAGCTCTCTCATGGTTTTTTAAAAGCTCTAACCTTAACTCCACTGGGTCCCTTTTTCCTAAATGCGCAAGCCTGTCTATGAATGTTTCTAAAGTGAAAGCGTTGTGAGTGCTACCAACAGATCTCCAGAACCAAACAGGAATAGGAAGGTCCACCTTTACGAACTCCACATGCACATGAGGAATTTCATAAAACATGTTCTCTATACCTTCTACCGCTGCCCTGTCCACCCTTGAGGGTCTTCCTGCCCATTCAAAAACCGCTGGGACCGCTATTTTGTGATAAAGAGCGACTACTCTTCCTTTTTCGTCCAACGCTCCTTCTAAATGCGTTGCGTTCATAGGTCTGTACCAACCAGACTTTACATCATCTTCCCTTGTGTAGATGAGCTTTACCGGTTTTTTGAGTTTTTTAGATATCTCAAGGGCTTCTTTTACAAACTCTACATTGGACTTTCTGCCAAAACCTCCACCTAAGTAAGTGGTGTAGACCTCAATCTTATCCTCTGGCAACCCTGTGATGCTCTTAGCAGTCTGTAATGTCCATGTTTGAGCCTGAACAGGAGCGTATACTGTGCATCTGTCTTCCTTTACATCCACAACGCACGCCATAGGCTCCATGGTCGCATGGTAAAGGTACGGAAGCAAGTACACTGCAGAGATTTTTCTTTTAGTGTTCTCAAGTAATAAAGTAGGGTTTCCATCTTTTCTTGCCACTACTCCTTTCTTCTTTAGCATATCAAGGTAATACTGACTTAACCTTTCGTCGTCAAAGCCTTCTAACGGACTTTTTGTCCATTCTACTTTTAGCTTTTCTCTCCCTTTTAGTGCACCTTCTACTGTTTTGGCACACACCGCAACACCACTTGATATGGTAAAAACATCCAGAAGGTCTTTTATCTGACGAGCTTGTGAGTCATCCACGCTTTTTACCTTTGCACCAAAGTATGGAGGTCTTTCAACAACCGCATAAACCATGTCTTTTAATCTAACATCTATACCGAATATAGCTTTACCTTCAACTTTTTCTTGGGTGTCTATACGCGGGACACCTTTGCCTATGTATATAAACTCGGAAGGTTCTTTTAACCTCACTTGTGTAGGTATGGGAAGTTTTAATGCCTTCTCCCAAAGCTCACCATAACTTACTTTTTTGTTTGCATAGCTTACATAACCCATCCGTGCTTGCAGTTTTTCTTTTGGTACTTTCCACTCGCGCGATGCACTCTCTAAGATCATCTCCTTCACAGATGCACCAAGGAGTCTTAAGAATTCGTACATATTTCTTACGCTGGTGCTTCCGCCTGTGAGCTGTGATCCCATCTTTTTGTCTATGTAAACATCCCTTGCGGGTGCTGATTTTACTATAACCCTATCCCAAGGAAAGTCCAGCTCATCAGCTACTATCATGGACAAACCCGTATAAACGCCTTGTCCCATCTCTGACTTGTTCACCAAAAGCATAAGATAATTATCTTTCGTTATGCTTGCCCACAAGTGAGGTTTAATTTGTGGGTTTTCGGAAGCTTTCACAAGCTTAAATCCTTCAGGCAAAAGGACAAGACCCAAACCTAAACCGCCGAGCTTTATAAGGTCCCTTCTGGTAATCATGCTTTTACCTCCATGAGCTTTTGTGCCCTTTGAATGGCTTTTAGTATCCTTCCGTAAGTTCCACACCTACAGAGGTGAGAGGACATAACGGAGATGATCTCTTCTTTGCTTGCTCTTGGGTTTTTATTAAGGAGCGCATAAGCTTCAACTATCTGTCCCGGCTGGCAATAACCACACTGTGGTACATCAAGTTCTATCCATGCACGCTTTACTGGGTGATAAGATGGAATGCCTTCTATGGTGATAATCCTCTTTCCTTTTACTGAACCAACAGGAGTTATGCAAGAGCGTGTAGGATTCTCTTCCACGAGGACGGTACAAGCACCGCATATACCCTTTCCGCATCCAAACTTGGTGCCAGTAAGGCCTATGTGTTCCCTTATTACCCAAAGGAGAGGTGTATCCTCCTCTACATCTACCTTGTAGTGCCTTCCGTTTAGATAAAGCTCAACCATACTTCACCTCCTTAAAGCCATGCTCTTATATACTGTCTTGGTACTTCAGGCTTTAGTCCTTTACTTTTTGCCCACCTCATAGGTAGATAAGGGTCTCTCAAAAACTCTCGTGCAATGGCAACAAGGTCTGCCCTTGAGTTTCCTATTATTTCTTCTGCTTGTTCGTAGGTGGTTATGAGTCCTACGCTCATGGTTTTTATGCCTACCTCCTTTTTTATTCTTTCTGCATAAGGTACTTGAAAACCTGCATAAGCATTAACTTTTTCTTCTTCAACTATACCACCCGAAGAGCAGTCTATAACATCACAACCCTCTTCTTTTAGTGCTCTTGCCAGATGGATGCTATCTTCTAATGTCCAACCACCTTCTACGTAGTCAACGCAGGAGAGTCTCACAAAAAGTGGCATACTGTCGGGAATGGCTTTTCTTACTGATCGTACCACTTCTATTAAAAACCTCTCCCGGTTTTCCAAACTATCACCGTAGTTATCAGTTCTTTTGTTAGAGATGGGAGATAGAAACTCGTGAAGGAGGTATCCGTGCGCAGAATGGATCTCTATTACATCAAAGCCCGCATCAACCGCTCTCTTTGCTGCATTAACAAAAGCTTTCTGAACTTCTTGTATGTCTTCTTGCTTCATTTCCTTAGGAACAAGCCAGTCTTTTCCGTAAGGGATTGGACTGGGTGCTATTGCATGCTTTGAGCCTTTTAATTTTTTCTTCTCTCTTTCCCAAGGTGCGTAGTCTTCTGCTTTTCTTCCAGCGTGAGCCAGCTGTATGCCCACCTTAGCACCAAAAGAGTGGCAAAAATCCACAATCCTCTTTAGGCCTTCGATGTGTTCGTCCTTCCATATACCAAGGTCCAACGGAGAGATCCTTCCTCTTGGTTCTACAGCGGTAGCTTCGGTGAATATAAGGCCTGCACCACCCACCGCCCTTGAACCCAAATGAACCAGATGCCAATCGTTAGCAAAACCATCTTCTGAAGAGTACATACACATAGGAGAGACCACCAACCTGTTTTTTAAGGTGATTCCACGAATTTTAAGGCTTGAAAATACAGTCATAACCAATATTCTACCAAACAAGGATTTTCTGTCAAGTACTTACAGTTTTGTGATATACTTACAAAAAAGAAACTAAAGGAGGTGCTAATGAAAGAATGTCCCATAGAGCTAACATTAAATGTCATAGGTGGCAAGTGGAAGTTTCTTATCATAAAAGAGCTTATGGCTGGACCCAAAAGGTTCTCACAGCTTCAAAAATCTATAAAAGGCATAACTCAAAGAATGCTAACTAAACAACTCAGAGAGCTAGAGCGTGATGGTATAGTAAACAGAATACTTTACCCTCAAGTTCCACCAAAAGTAGAGTATACCTTAACACCTGTGGGCAAAGAGCTTAAAAGCGTGCTATCAGCTTTACACAGTTGGGGACTTCTGTATATGCAAGAAAATGGGCAGGGGGTAAGCTCGGGTTGTGAAACCGAGTGGCTCAAATAATTAATCGTCCCAATCTTTCCAGTGCTTCCAGTGTTTGTGCTTGTGAATGATGATTACCCTTTCCACCGGAACATAGTAAACGGGAGGAGGATAATATGGGCGGTAGACTACAGGCCTTTCTACATAAACTATCCTTTCTGGGCAGTAATGAGGGGCACCTAAATTTACACCTAAGGAGAAGAAAACTCTGTCGTGCGCCAAAGATACACCTGAAACCAAAAGAAAAGCTACAATTAGCTTTCTCATGGTAATACCTCCTATTCTTAAATTTAGCGCTGTTTTTATGAACCAAAAATGAAAATAAAGTGTATTATTTTAAAGATATGTTTAAGAAAGTCTTGATAGCAAACAGGGGTGAAGTGGCTCTCAGGATCATAAGGGCTTGTAAAGAGTTAGGCATAAAAACTGTTGCTATTTACTCAGAAGCGGATGCAAGATCCCTTTATGTAAAGAAGGCAGACGAGTCTTACCTAATACCTGGGGATCCCATATGGGCTTATTTGGATTATGTGAGAATAGTGGACCTTGCCAAATCTGTAGGGGCTGATGCCATACATCCCGGTTATGGTTTTCTTGCAGAAAATGCTGAGTTTGCAAAGTTCTGCCAAAAGAGGGGTATAACTTTTATAGGTCCTAAACCAGAACACATAGAGATCTTTGGGGATAAGGTTAAAGCTAAAAGCATGATGAAAAAGCTTGGTATTCCTACTGTTCCTGGTGTAGATGAACCCTTAAAAGACCCTGCGGATGCACTACACTACGCTAAGGAGATAGGCTTTCCCGTCATACTAAAATCCGCATACGGTGGAGGGGGTAGAGGTATGAGAGTGGTAAAAAGCCAGGAGGAACTGCCCAAACTTTTTGAGTCCGCTTACAGGGAAGCAGAAACCTTCTTTGGCAAAGGGGATCTCTTTATAGAAAAGTACTTGGAAAATCCCAAGCACATAGAGGTTCAGATTATAGGAGACAAATACGGCAATGTGGTACATCTTGGAGAGAGGGACTGCTCTATACAAAGAAAGCACCAGAAGATTATTGAGATCACGCCGTGTCCCGTTTTACCAAAAGATATAAGAAGTAAAATGCTTGGACTTAGTGTGCGTGCCATGATGCAGGTGGGATACGAGAGTGCAGGTACTCTTGAGTTTCTCGTAGACCTTCAGAAGGGAGAGTTTTACTTCATAGAAATGAACACAAGACTACAGGTGGAGCATACCATAACGGAAATGGTCTCAGGCATTGACATAGTAGAACACATGATAAGGGTCGCTTACGGAGAACCTCTACCCTTTACTCAAAGTGATATAACTTTTAGAGGATACGCTATAGAGTTCAGGATAAATGCAGAAGACCCCAAAAGAAACTTTGCACCGGCACCTGGGAAGATCACCGCATATTACTCACCGGGAGGTCCAGGCGTCAGAATGGATGCGGGCGTTTATAAGGACTTTGTCATTCCACCTTATTACGATTCCATGATAGCCAAACTGAGCGTGTGGGCTCTCACATGGGATAGGGTTATAGCAAGAGCAAAGAGAGCCATAGATGAGTTCATAGTAAGGGGTGTCCCTACTAACATACCCCTACACAGAGAAATAATAAGAGATGAGGACTTCATAAAAGGATACTTTGGCATAAAGTTTCTTGAAGAGAAGCTCCCCACATACGATTTTGAGATAGAAGATCAGAAAAATCCTGAAGACATAACCTTAGCCATATCCGCCGCTATAGCTTCTTATTATGGACTGTAAGCGATGCTCACCCCAGGGCTTTCAAAGCCTAGCTTATTTTTCACTTTAACCGTATAAGTGGTCTTCTCTTCTGGTAGATTATCTTCGTACATGTAAGCCTCTGTACTTCCTACCTTTTTACCGTTTTTGTATATGACAAACTCACTGAAAAGCTCATCAGGAGTGTAGGACCAAAAGATGTATATTTTGCCAGACACTACCTGATATTCAAGCCTTTGAACATCTTTTATGGGTGGTGCAGGTTTGGAAGCTATGCAAAACTCGTAAGGTTGGCTCTCCTGCCCTTCCACCACACCCGTTATAGCGTAGCATCTTTTATAGTAATCCTTGCCTATCTTATACTCTCCTTTGAACTCCACTCCCTCTGAAAGTCTTACACTACCATCCAATACGGGATAAAGCCTGTAGGAAGGAAAGCCTTCCGCTCTTATGAGAACACTCTCTTGGTCCTCCCTAATATAAACTGCCGGTTTTGTTTCTACGGCTCTCTTGACGCAGAACTTTTCGGTGCGTCCTCCGAGTCTTTTCACCTTAAAGCAAAAGGCAGAACTCTGTTCTTTTACAAACCACTCTCCTGATTTTTCAAAGCCTTCTACCTGGATCTCACCTTGCAAAGACTGCACATAAACCTTACTTCCTATTCTTTTTACTTCCACTACGGGCTCTGGTAGTGGCTGAGGATTAGTCTTTACACCACACGAAAGGAGAAGTAAAGGAAGTAAGAAAAGGTATAGCATTTAAACATATTAACCCATACCGCTTTCCTTCTCATAGGGCCAAAGCAGAATACCTCCTGCCAAGTTGTAAGCCTCATAACCCATGTGTCTTAAAAAGTAGGTAGCGAAAGCACTTCTTTCACCACTTCTGCAATAAACTATGTACTTTTTGTCCTTAGGAAGGTCTTTATAAGCGTAGCGAAGTTCGTCTAAAGGTATGAGCTTAGAGTTGGGTATTCTGATCTGCACGTGTTCTTGAGGTGTTCTTACATCAAGCAGTACAACATCTTTATCTTCTTGTAGCATTCTCTTTGCCTCTTCGTAAGAAACTTCCGGAACCTGAAACATGCCAAACCTCCTACAAATATTATTATATACAAAAATTCTTATAAACTGTATTTATTGTTCTAACCTTTATAAAAGCATCTTATAATATCCTTATGGAGGAGCTAAAATGCAAAGAGTTCTGCTCATCCTTGCAATAGTATTTACTTACGTAGTTATGGTATGGGGAGGGATGGTCAGATCGTCAGATTCGGGGCTTGCCTGTCCCAGCTGGCCTTTGTGTTATGGGAACTTTGAACCTCCCAAGGATACCGCAGCGAAACTTGAGATGGGACACAGGACAGTGAGTAGTCTTGCTGGCATGTTTACCTTGCTGAGCTTTTTATATGTATGGAGGAGAAACAAAGGCACTCCAAGACTTACTTCTGGCTTAGCTCTACTTTTTACCTTCAGTGCAGCGTTCACTGGTATGAAGATGATAAAAGGTGAAACACCTCATCTTAAGTATATTTCCCACATGCTTTTAGAATCCATGCACATATACGAATCCATGATAATACTAGGTTTTTTGGTGCTTACCTACAGGCTTATTTACAAAGAAGGCCATCAAGAAGGTATACCCTTATATGCTTACGTGTTTGCCCTTGCTACTATGATAACTGGTGTGCTGGTAAGGTATACAGCTTCTGGTGAAGCTTGCGGACACGAATGGCCTACATGCAACGGAAGCCTTATACCAGAATTTACCAATTGGAAAGTGACTCTTCAGTTCATACACAGAAACTTAGCTTATATCACGTGGCTTGCCTTTTTACTCGCCCTTGTGTCCAACTTTAACAGAACTACCCTTTTAGCTTTTGCCTTCATAAACTTACAGTTCTTGTTTGCCATATCTATGGTACTCACAGGGTTTTTCCTACCCTTGAGCTTTATGGACACAGCTATGGGATTTTTCCTGTTTGCTTGGCTAACTTACCATGTGCAAGTTAAACCTACAATAAATACAAAGGTTAGAGAGGCATGGTAGTGAAAACAGTGGTAGCCTACAGAAACTTAATTAGGGATTATATCCTCCTTACAAAGCCTGGTATAGTGGTGCTTGTGCTCATCACCTGTTTGACAGGTATGTATCTTGCGGCAAAGGGCTTCCCAAGTCCCTGGCTCGTTTTTTGGTGTTTACTGGGTACTGGGCTTGCGTCTGCCGGCTCAGCGGTTCTCAATCAGTTCTTTGACAGGGACATAGATGCTATTATGTCAAGGACAAAGAGCAGGCCTCTACCTTCTGGAAGCGTTAGCCCTCTGAGTGCCCTTATCTTTGGTTCCATTCTTCTTATTACATCTTTTTACATAATGGCTGTTTTTATAAATCCTGTTGCTACTTTCTTTACCCTAACCGCATCTTTTTTCTATGTAGTGGTTTACACGCTGGCTCTTAAAAGGAGAAGTCCTTTGGCTACCGAGATAGGTGGCATTTCTGGTGCTCTCCCTCCTGTTATAGGTTATACCGCAGTTACTGGGAAGCTTAGCATAGAACCTCTTATACTCTTTTTAATAATGTTTGTGTGGCAACCTCCCCACTTCTGGGTGCTTGCAGTAAAGTACGCCGAAGATTACAAGAAGGCTGGAGTGCCCACTCTCCCTGTCGTGAAAGGTATATTCCAGACAAAAGTAAGGACACTCTTTTATACCGCAATGCTGTTTCCTCTAAGCCTGCTACCTGCACTTTATGGTATGGCAGGTAAGGTCTACTTTTTTACCGCTTTTGTTCTTAGCTTTATATACCTCATCTTAACGCTGAGATTTTTCTTCTCTAAGAGTTCTAAGGGTATGTTTCTCTTCTTTTACTCTATAATTTACCTTGCTCTTCTTTTCTCCATGATGGTTTTTGACATGACAAGGTGAAGACATGGATAAAAAGTGGTTTCTTCTTTCAATAGTTTCCTTAGGTCTGGGTGGTTTTCTTGCCTTTGTAGTAGCCATGGCAAGGACCCCGGGTGTGTATAAGTATTTTCCGCCTGGATATTTCTATTACGCTCTCATAGGACATGTGGACCTTGCTATAGTAATATTCCTTTTGTCTTTCACCATACTCATCTGGAGCAGGACATACAAAAAGGATCTCAAATTAGCTTTTTACCTGTCTTCTTTGGGTTTTGTAGGTGTGGCTTTATCTGCCTTTCTTGGAAAAGGCATTGCGGTATCCAACAACTACTTACCTACTATAGTGCATCCCCTTTTTCTGAGTGGGATAGCTCTTTACTTTTTGGGTTTTACCCTTTACGCTCTTTATGTTTCAAAAGAGGCTTTGCTTACTTTGTTTTCCAAAGATCCCACTAAAAACTCTGTGGCTACGAGCGTTGTACTTGGTCTTCTCATGATGTTTGCAGTGATACCCTCTTACCTGCGGGCTGGTGATCCTTCTGATACTTACATATTTTACGAAAGACTCTTTTGGGCACCTGGACACATACACCAGTTTCTAAACGGTGCTGTACTTCTTTATGCTTGGTATTACCTCCTTCGTCTGCTGGGAAAAGAAAAAGAATTGGGTTTTTTGAGATTCGTAAACCTCTCCTTTTTGTTCTTTTCCTTCCTTATGCTCTTGGTACCAGTCTTTTACTCAGACCCCATATCAAGAGATGCCAAGATATTTACAGAGATCAGTTATGCCATAGGTCTTGGTATTCCTATGTTCTTTCACGCTTTTAACGTAGTAAAAGACATGAAGTTAGACTGGAAAAACCCCTTTTCTTCAGCTCTTTTACTTTCCCTTTGTCTTTACTTCCTTGGGGTGCTCATAGCCTACGCAGGTATAAAGGCTGACCTGAGAGTCCCGGCTCACTATCATGGAACTGTAACGAGCCTCACTTTGGCTTTAATGGCTATATCTTACAGACTTGTGCAGGAGTATGGTTACACTAAAAAGCTAAATGCTTTGACAAAGTTTCAGCCTTATCTTTACGGTTTAGGCATGATAATGTTTATACTGGGCCTTTACTTTGCAGGGAGGGAAGGAGCACCCAGAAAGACTTACGGTACAGGCTACACTCAGGACCCTACTGTGCTGTTTTCCTTGATGGTAATGGGTTTGGGAACTATGATGGCAGTCATAGGTGGTGTGCTGTTTGTCCTTTACATTTTAAAGCAAGTAGTGTCGTACCATGAAGATAAAGGATGATAAAGCTATAGCAGTTGCCATATCCCTCTTTGCAATAGTACTCATAACTTACTTTATCACCATAATAATAGCTTATGTGATTGCTAATCATCGTTGATCTCTCAAATTTTTAAAAAACTTCTTTATCAGTTCCTGCGCCTCTTGAACTGGCAGATACTCCCACCTTACTCTATGATTGAATCTTGTGTCGTCAAAAAGATTGTATAAACTCATCACACCCCCGTGCTTATAATCCTGTGCTAGAAAGATAACCCTTTCTACCCTCCTGAGTATCATGGCATAGCTACACATTACACAGGGTTCAAGGCTAACATACACATGGCATCCATAAAGGTACTTCTCACCAAGATGCTCAGATACAACGTTAAGGGCTAACATCTCCGCATGGGCTGTTGGGTCTTTTAGCTTTTCAACACAGTTATGAGCCTGTGCTATTACCTCATTATCTTTTACCACTACGCAACCTACTGGAACCTCTCCTAAGTGGTAAGCTTTTCTGGCTTGCTCAAGGCAGAGCTCAATAAAGTATTCTTGAGACATGTTATTAAATGTACCTTAGATCATGGTAAAGGAGAAGCCTTGAGCTATAACTTCATAGACAAGGAGGTAGGTAATATGAAGAGAGTATACACTAAGGAAGAGCTTGTAAGAAAAAATATTTACATGCAGGGCTCTAAAGAGATCCCTGATAGCATAGAGGTGGGCGAGGAATTAATAGTGGTGAAAAAAGGACAGCACAGCCTTGAGATTCCTGTAAATTCCATGCGCGGAAAAGCTATTTTAGACAGACTTTCCTATAAGGGAGAGCTAACACAGGAGATATACTTATAACTTATGAACAAACCCAGGTTATTGCTATCAGAAACACACGCTGTTAAGAAACTGTTAAGGGACCTCAGGCTCAATACCGTGTGTGAAGAGTCCCGTTGTCCAAATATTTCTGAATGTTTTGGCTCAGGGACAGCTACCTTTATGATACTTGGAGATATATGTACGCGTGGATGCACCTTTTGCAATGTGTCCAAGGGCAAACCTAAAGGTATTGACGAGCAAGAACCCTACAGACTTCTTGATGCTGTAAAGAAGCTGGGACTCAAATATGTAGTCATCACTTCTGTAACCAGAGATGACCTTCCTGATGGAGGTGCAGAGCATTTTGCCAAGTGTGTAAGCATACTAAAAAAAGGCATAAAAGATATAAAGGTAGAGGTATTAGTACCTGACTTTAAAGGTTCTGAGGAGGCGCTAAGAAAGGTTCTTTCTTCTGGACCTGATGTATTAAACCACAATGTGGAAACAGTGCCAAGACTCTACAGAGCTGTTAGGAAAGGAGCAAGCTACAAAAGGAGTCTTTACATATTAAAGAAGAGCAAGGAGCTTTTCCCTCACATAAGGACTAAGTCTGCCATCGTCTTAGGTTTTGGCGAGACAAAAGAAGAGGTGGTTTCCGTGATGCAGGATCTCAGAAATGTAGAGTGTGATTTTCTTACCATAGGACAGTATTATCAACCATCTTTTAAACATCATCCAACGGTTAAATATTACACATACGAGGAGTTTGAGGAGCTAAGGCGGATAGCTCTGTCCATGGGATTTAAGTATGTAGCCAGTGGTCCAAATGTGAGAAGCTCTTACAAAGCCTTTGAATCTGTAAGTATCTGATCATCCTCTCCAAGATACTCACCAACACGCACCTCTATAAGTTCAGCGGGAATAAACCCTGTATTTTTTATGGAATAAGCCTGAGCTTTACCTATAAAGAAATTTTCACCCGTGCTGGCATACCTTTCGCTGTCCTTTAGCCTAAAAAGGAGTGTTCCTTTTAGAACCATCCAAGTTCTTGTGCTGTGCATGTGCATGTAAGGTCCCATCTGTCTGTTTGGGTAAATGGTGAGTTTGTATATCTTGTAGGCTTCCCCTTCGTCAAGAAGAAGCCTTTTGCCCCATCTTTCGTGCACTTCCACATGGTACTTAGCTTCCCTCCTTCCCATTTTTTTTAGCACACTTACCAAGTCCTTTACTTTGTGCGACATATCTCTTTTTATAACAAGCAGTGCATCTCTCTCTTCCACTACCGCTACATCTTTAACTCCTACAAGAGCTAAGAGCCTTTCCACACTATATGCCAAGGTGTTTTCTGTATCCATACACAAAGTGTTGCCCACGCATACATTACCGTTATTATCTGTGGGAAGCACCCTGTAGAGCCCTTCAAAAGAACCTATATCGCTCCACTCCACATCCATGGGTATTACTGCCCCCCTCTTTGTTTTCTCCATCTCTATGTAGTCAAAGGCTATCTCTGGAAGTTTTGAGTAGTTTTCCATAGTATAGTGGAAGCCCTTTTGTGCCCATTGCCAAAGTTCAGGTGCGTTTGTTTTGAATTCTTCAAGCCCTACTTTTAAAGTGAAAGCAAAGTTGCCCGAGTTCCACATGTAAGAGCCTTCCTTTAAAAAATCCTGTGCCATCTTATAAGAAGGTTTCTCCACAAAGCAGTCTATCCTATACGCGCTCAAGTCATCTTCTGATAAGAGGGTCTCTCCCAGTTTTATGTACCCAAAGTTTGGGTCTGGATAAGAGGGCTTTATGCCAAAGGCTACTACATAGCCCATCTTGGCTAATTTTTCACCAAAGCTAAGATACTGCGCATACCTTTCTTCTGGTTTTACATAGTGGTCTGACGGTATAACCAGCAAAACCTCATCTTCTTTTGCTGAAAGTTTCTCAAGAGCAAACAACATCCCAAGAAGTATGGTCGGTCCAGTATTTTTCTTTTCTGGCTCTAATATAAGAGAATAGCCTTCGTAAGGATAAAGGTCATTCCTAACATGATACTCGTACTCCTCAGATGTAGCAACTATTATATCTTTATGATCCACAAGCCTTAAAAGTCTTTCGTAGGTAATGTGTAGGAAAGATTTATCCCCCAATATTTTGAGAAATTGCTTAGGATAGGTTTCCCTTGATAGGGGCCAGAGCCTCGTGCCACTGCCACCTGCCATTATAAGCGCTTTCATGCGTTATAATTATACGACGCCGTGGACTCTTGTAGTGAAGAGAAAGTTCAACGCTGCTCACTTTCTGACGGATTATCATGGCTCTCCAGAACCTCTGCACGGACACACTTGGGAGGT
>NZ_OBEN01000013.1 GCF_900215655.1 Hydrogenobacter hydrogenophilus
CCTGTAGCCTTTATAGAGAGAGGTACAACCCACGAGCAGAGGACTCTAATAAGCAGTCTTTTGGAAGTTTCCCAAAGTCCTCCAGAAGTTAATCCGCCTGCAGTTATGGTGGTGGGCAAGGTGGTAAAGCTTAGAGAAGTACTTAAAAAAACCCTTGAGGAGGTTTTGGTATGATACTACCACACGGTGGAGAGCTTGTCAGCAGAGTAGTTCCCGAAAGGGAAAAGTTGAAGATCATTGAAGATGTAAAAAAGCTTCCGAGCCTTCAAGTAGATACAGACAGCCTTCTTGACATTGAAAACATAGCGGTGGGAACCTTCTCGCCTATAAAAGGTTTTATAACCAAGGAAGAGCTCCTTAGCGTAGCGTACAATATGATTTTACCAAACGGAACTGTATGGACCATTCCCATAGTCCTTCAACTTAAAGAGGAGCCAAAAGTGGGTGGCAGAATAGCTATAAAGGACAGCAATAGTCAGATTAAAGCGGTATTAGATGTAAAAGAGGTTTATAAAATAGAACTGAAAAAAATAGCCAAGTTGGTTTGGGGAACAGAAAGCGAAGACCATCCAGGAGTAAGGCTCTTTTACTCAAAGGGTGAGTGGGCTGTGGGTGGTGATGTGTGGCTTTTGGAAAAAACTAATTTTTCTTTTAGAGAATGGCTTTTGGAACCAGAGGAGACCAGAAAGGTTTTTGAGTACAGAGGATGGAAAAGTGTAGTTGGTTTTCAGACAAGAAACGCACCACACAGAGCGCACGAGTATTTACAGAGGATAGGTCTTGAAGTTGCAGACGGACTATTTATAAATCCAGTATTAGGATGGAGGAAGTCTGACGATTTTGATCCCCATACAGTTCTTGTAGCTTACGAGCATCTCATAAACAACTACTATCCCAGACACAGGGTATTGCTTTCAGGCCTTGCCACAGCAATGAGATACGCTGGACCCAGAGAAGCAGTCTTTCATGCCATAATAAGAAAGAACTTTGGATGCACACACTTTATAGTAGGAAGAAATCACGCTGGTGTGGGAGACTTTTATGACCCCTATGATGCACACAGGATATTTGATAAACTGCCCTCATCCATAGATATAGAGATAATAAAAGTCTCTGCTGTTTTTTATTGCAACGAGTGTGGATGTATGGCATCTGAGAAAAGCTGTGGACATGACGAAAGCAAAAGGATATATGTCAGCATGACCAAGATAAGAAACATGCTTAGAGAAGGTAAAACTCCACCTGAGGAGATGATAAGGAAAGATGTAGCGAAGCTTCTTATGGAAAGGGTGGGTACACAAAGCTTGACGAATGTTCATTCATAATTTAAAATTATCCCATGAAGTATTTTGATGTAGTAATCATAGGTAGTGGTCCGGGTGGTTATACGAGTGCTAAACTTCTCCTTGAAAGAGGTAAAAAGGTAGCTCTCGTAGAGAGGTCTGTTTTTGGTGGAGTGTGTCTCAACGCTGGATGCATCCCAAAAGAGGGGCTTTATGAGCTTGCCATTAGAGAGGGTAGACCTCAGTGGAGAGTTGCGGTTCAGAGAATTCAGGGAAAAGTCATAGAGATAAGGGATATGGCACTAAAATCTTTGCTTTCTAAGGGACTAACATACATAGAAGGTGAGGCTGAACTCATTGACGAAAAGGTAGTAAAAGTTGGGAATAGAAGACTAACCGCTCAGTATGTGATCCTTGCCTGTGGCTCAAGACCAAGGGAGGTGGGGATATCTCCAGAAGACATACTCAGAGGGTGGGTCATTCCAAAAAGTAGTGTATGCGTTGTAGGTGGAGGTGCTACGGGTTGTGAGCTTGCTTTTATACTATGTTCCTTTGGTTTTAAGGTATTCCTCGTAAGAAGAGATACAGTTTTAAAGGGTTACGAAAACATCCCAGAAGAATTTGCTCAGAAGTTAGAGGATGAGTTGGAAAGATGTGGTGTAAGGTTGGTAGAAGATCTAAAAGACGCAAATGCAGACCTAATTATAAAAGCAACAGGAAGAGTACCCAACTTTTGCCAAGGGAGGTTTCCCTTTGTAGCTGTAGATGAATGGGGGTATGTAAAGGTTGATGAATTTTTAGAAACAAGTCTTGAAGGAGTATTTGCAGTAGGAGACATAGTACCACCAATGGGTGCAGGTTATGCTTTTGAAAAAGCGAGAGTAGTAGTCCATAACATACTTTATGGTAAGGAAAAAATCTTTGATCCAAAGAGGGTACCAGTAATTTTTTCTTCTGCTTATCAAATAGGCTTTGTGGGAAGTGTAAAAGACGCTAAGGTCTTTGCAACAAAACCTCTAAGTATAAACCCTAAGGCCTATGTTACAGAAAAGAACGGAGTTATAAGTGTGGGATTTGATGATGATGGAAGGCTTGTTTACTGTTGCGTGATAGGTAAAGATGTGAGTGAAATACTTAACCTATGTGCTACCTTTTTAGGTAAAGAATTAGAAGAGCAACCTTTCGCTCACCCTTCTTATGGAGAAATAATGAACGAGATACGGTCAATAAAGCAGGAGGTGTGTAAATGAGGGATCCTGAGGTTATTTCCAAGGTGCGCGTATTCCTCAGAGAGGAAGGGGTAATAATTCCCAAAGGTCCTATAAAGGAGTTTTACTCTCAGCTTATGAAGCTCTCGGGCTTTGGGATTGGTGGTTTGCTGGTTTTTTCTGGAAAAAAGGCGGGAAAGATGGCAGGTACATACATAAGAAGCATAGTGGGAGAGGAACACCCTTCAATGAGCATGGTAGTGCCTTATATAAGTGCCTTCCTTGGAGAAACAGGCATTTGTAAAGTTGAGGAATACGAACTGTTAGATTCTCAAGTGCTCTTTAAGGTTAAGGATTCCATATTTGCACAGGATATAGAAAACAAAAAACCTGTGTGTATGCCACTAAGCGGTGCTTTGGCAGGAGTGTTTGAGGAGATCACGGGTAAAGAGTGGGACTGCAAGGAGCTTGAGTGCAAAGCTCAAGGTAAAGAACTATGTATTTTTGAGGTAAAGCTCAAGCATTAAAACTGTAAAGGACCACTCTGTTATTTCCAGTATCTGCTATAAGCAGAAGATCCTCCGTAGAAAAAACAGCATAAGGCCAACATAGAGTGTCTTTATAAACTCCTTCCCAACGATTCTCTCCACACTTGGAAAAATCTTTTTGCCCTAAAACAGCTACAGGCTCCCGTTCTTCAAAGATAAGTACCCTGTTGTTTGAGGTATCCGCAACAAAAAGTAAGCGATGGTTTGCACTTACGCCATAAGGCAGGTTTAAATTGAACCGTCCACATCCCTCTCCACGACCCAAGTAAAAGTCAGCCTGCTGTGCACACCTGAGTGAGTTCCTAAAGGCATAAACTTTGCTTACTCCTGTACCCGCATCTGCCACAAAGAAGTATTCATCCTTTTTGCAGATAGCATGTGGCCAGCCAAAGCCTTCGTACACCTCATCTGGTTTTTGCATACTGTCTGGTATACCTTTCCATTTAAGGATACGCCTGTTGCCCGTATCGCAAACATAAAGATCATCCCCATGATAATAAACGCCAAAACACCAAAAGAACAGATTTCTATCTACCTGTTTAAGATTAGGTTGGCCTATTACGTGGTCAGGTTTTGAAAAACTCTCTTCAGGCACCCTATCCCATAGGAGTATCCTATGGTTCCACGCATCCGCTACAAAAAGTTTACCTTCATCTGATACAAACACACCCGTAGGCATGAAAAGACCTCTTTCCGTATCGCCACCTGCATTTGGATGGTCAGAGTAAAAGTCCATCTGACCGAGCACCACATCCGCTGGCTGGTTCTCTTTTGGCAGACTCTTCCATATTAACACCCTATGATTACCCGTATCCGCTACTATTAAAGTATTATCCTTTAGAAACACACCTCTAGGACCGTAAAGGGTACAAGGTGAAGCCTTTGCGTCTGGCACTTGCAGGCTAAACTCAGAACTTGCACCTATAGCGCTTAAAAACTCCACCTTCATTCTACCTTTAGCCACACATATCCATTTTCTATCCTCGTATGCACAGGAACCAACTGTACATAGTTGGCAGTAAGACACTCACCTGAAGTTATACTGTACTCAAAGTTATGCCAAGGGCATATTAGAATACCTTCTTTTGTAAGCTTTCCATCGTGTAATGGAAGACCCTGGTGCGCACAGGAGTTTCTGTATGCGTAAATCTTCCCTTCCCAAAGTACTAATATCACATCAGTCTTTTCGTGCAAGAACCTGTATACATGACCTTCTATTAGCTCGCTAACATTAAAGGCTTTCACATAACCTTCTTTTTTTTGAGAAAACTCAATAAAGGCCTCTACGGGAGTGTCCTTTGCAAGCTCCACCCTCTCAACGCTTGGAACAAAAGACTGAACCGCTTCAAGTATGGTCTGTTGGAGAGTAAAAGAAACTTGTGAACAGCCGGTGCATGCTCCCTTTAGCCTTACATAAAGCGTGTTGTCCTTCAGGTCTACGAACTCTACATCTCCCCCGTGAGACCTTATGTAAGGTTTTATGAGCTCAAGTGCTTTAATTACCTTAGTCCTGTCATCTTCTCTGATTAAACCGTGCTTTAGGAAAAGGCTATAGACCTCTGGCTCTTTCACAGCTTTTAATAGTAGCTCCTTACCTATAGGATCCTCCTTGATGAGCCTGACAAGTTTAACTAAGGCTATTTTTGTGAACTCCTCAATGCTCTTTACAAGCTCACCCACAATCTCTCTTTTTTCATCTTCAAAATCCCTTACCTTTTTAAGAAGTTCATCTATCCTCTCTGCCAATTTTTCAAAGCTAAGTTCCTCCGTCATAGCGAGCCTCCATAAGCGTGTGTATCTCTTCTAATATTTCCCTTATACCGGCCATTTCCTCTTCCATCCCATACTTATTGAAAATATCAAAAGCCTCCGTAAGATGTTCTTTTGCTTCCAATAGCTTACCTAAGTGTGCCAAAGCGTTGCCCATGTTGGCTAAAGTGCGCGCATAGCCTATTTCATCTTTAACCTCTCTGCGATAGTTTAGCACCTCTTGATATAGCTCAATGGCTTGCAGAAGATTTTTTGATGGATTAGCTGTAGGCAGATACTGTAGTGCGTTAGCATAGTTCATGGTAGTACTTGCCCATTCCTTAGGATACTTTTCCTTGGTAAACACTTTAAGTGCATTTTTAAGGCACTGTACTCCGTAAGCTAACCTAACCTGATCCTCAATATCACTGACGCCTGTGGATAGGTAAGCGAGCCCCATATTGTTGTTTATTAAAGCGTACATGTACGGATCTCTGTATAAGGTAAAGAAGTTAAGAGCTTCCCAGTAATGTTTTACGGCTTCTGGTAGGTTTCCCATGGAGGAGTAAGCGTTCCCCAAATTAAAGTGAACATCACCCTTCAAAAAGTCTGCACCGGTTCTGGATAATCTTTCGCTTAGCTCTTCAAGAAGTGCTATTGTGGCGTAATTTGTACCTCTGTGTTCCATTAGCAACTTTGCCTTTTTGAGAAGTAGGTTTGCAGAAAAAAGAGGGGATGAGTTTTTTATAAGTTTTATTGCGCTATCAAGCAGTAAAAGAGCGTCTTCTATCTTTCCCTTTTTCTCAAGCACCTGCGCTCTTCTCCACAGTACCAGTGCGTTCAGGTCATCTCTACCCAAGTCTTTGATATCAAAATCCTCAAAAAACAAAATGTCAAGCATATATGAAAGCACATCGTCCTTTAGCGCCTGCTTCTGTCCAGTAAGCAGGGATAAGTTATAGTTTTTTACATCTTCTTCCTGAATGTTTGAAAGGCTTTGGAAAGCTACTTCCCAGTTTCCATCCTTTACCGCTGAAAGGATCTCCCATTCAGGTGGTAGTTTTTCAAACTTCAGTATAAGAATAGAGTCCACATACTCCTTCCACCCATTCCAATAAGGAAGTATAAGGAAATCAAAGGGAAAAGGGAGAATGCCTACTGGTTGAGGAAACACCTCTCTCCAATTCATCAACAACATCCTCCCAAGCCATCGTTAGGGTAGGGAAGATCTCTATTTGCACACCTTTTTATGTAGTTTGCTGCTATCTGAGCCTTTTCCTTAGTGAAGTACCTTCCCACTTCGTACCTTACGGAAGAATCTTTAAAAAGGACTTCTATAAAAACGCTCCATTGTCCATCTTTTTCCTCTACAAAGGTTTCCGCAAGAAGTGCTTTTTCCTTAAACATGATAACCTCCTTCAGAGAAGGGACACCAATAGTCCGTTCTCTTCACTATTCCACACTGCCTTTTTCTTACCAAAAGGTATGCCGGGAGGGAGTAGCTCCCACACAAGGACAGCTCTATCACCATTTTTATTTATCCTCTTGAAAAGCAAGCCACCTTGCACATCTGTGGGCAGAGGAAATATGGTGAATTGCATACCTTTTGGAACTACTATAACACTCATGCAACGGTTAAAATAAGTTTCTGCTACTGTTGCAGGAACCAAAAGATACCCATCTTCCCTGAGTTCTACCTCAAAAACACCACCTCCCTCTATGTTGTGTTCTTTCATTATGTACTCTGCAAGCTCTTTCATGGCGTTTTCTACCTCCTCAGACAAAGTCTCTCCTATCCCAAAGTTCTTACCCTCAATGAGGTACACACTTATTCTCTTTGGGTAGTTTCCGTTCAAAAGGTGCTTGGCTAAAGCTATTGCGTGATACCATTTTATTGAATGTAGGTTGGCTTCTTCTTGAGAAGGTAGCTCCTCCACCTCCTCAGCAGGAACTCTAAAAACTGTGCCGGGTTTTTCTCCTGTGTAGCAAGCGTCTACTATCACCACCTCATCAGCGCTTTCCATGTGAAAAGCTACATCTATGCCAGATGTTCCACCATCTACGAGTTTTACATGTGGGGGAAGCCCGCGCTCCCACAGGTATCTTATAAGGCGCGGACCCACCCCGTCATCACCGCGTATAGGATTTCCGCATCCTACTATAACTATTTTCCTCATTTGAAGGTACCAAGTTTGTACCTTGCCAGCTCTTCACCGCGCTTTCTATCATAAACATGAACAGTGCAGACAAGACATGAGTCAAAGCTTCTCGCCACATGAGCCACCTCTATGGGGTCTTCTGGATTCTTTATTGGAGCGCCTACTATGGCCTTCTCTATTGGACCCATCTGTCCCTTGGAATCCTTAGGTCCTATGTTCCACGCGGTGGGGGTAATTATTTGGTAGTTCTTTATTTTACCGTTCTCTATCACTATCCAGTCCGCCAAAGCTCCCCTTGCTGCTTCTGTGGCTCCGAATCCTTTGCCTTCAGGTAGTTCTTTAGGCTTTTTATAAAACCTATCATCTTTGAAGTCCACCTTAGCAAGCCATTCTTTTACCCACTTGTAGTACTTTACAGCTTCGTGCATCCTTGCAAGGACTCTTACCATAACGCTCGGTCCTATCTTGCTGACTATGTTCTTAAATAGCGGATCTATAGCGTGTTCTATGCATCCTGCTGCTGAACATGCTGATTTTGCTTCTTCGTATCCTGCAACTACCTGTCTTGCTAAAGGTCCAGCTTCTAAGGGAACAGGCTTACCATCTATTAGGTACCTTGGTGATTTTGCCCATGAATACTTACCTTGACGCTTTGCTACTTCTGGGTCAAGAGGCACCGTTTCACCTTCCCAAGGATGGAGCAGAGAAGAACCTTCAAAATAAGAATGGGTGACATCCTCCCTTACGTTCATTTGATCAAACACATAGTACTTGCCGTTATAGACAACTCCCGAAGGAGATTGCAGAGCTTGATTCCTTCCCTCTATGGTAGAAACAGGATAAAACTCTGGATCTATATAAGTGCCATAGGCTAGGAAAGCATTTACACCTGCACCGTACTTATCAAGGCCGTTTTCCATACAGAACCTTAAAAACAGTCCACAATCTGAATTTCTATGGCTTTCACTCTCATCTAACCATTTGAGTATGTCATCCCATGTCTTGTTTTCAAGCCACCTGTCTACGGAACATCCCAGCCATACCTTTTCAAGCCATTCGGTCCTGTACCTTTCAAGAAGCGCATAAGCCCGAGTTATGTGGTCAAGCTGAGGAGCACACATCACGCCACCAGGAACCATAAAGCTTGAGTGAGGCCACTGACCTCCAAACATAGCATACACCTTTACGGGAAGTGCAGAGATCTCAAGTCCTATCTTATACGAAGTTCCTACAAAGGGTGCCCAACGCTTAACTACTTCATCGTAAAGCTTGCTCTTGGCGTAGTTTTTATTTACAAAATCTATAGCGAATATGGCGTAGTACCATCTGGGAACAGACTGAAGTGTCTCACATGCCTGAGCTATGTTTCTTATGTGCCACGCGTTGGGTGGAACTTCCGTCCTCCAAGCGGTGTCTATAGCCTGACAGGCTTTATAGAGGTGGCTTCCTCCACATATACCGCACACCCTTGGTGTGACTATAAGCCCTGCGAGAGGATCCTTTCCTCTAAGGATGATCTCAAAGCCCCTGAACATGACCGCCTCTACTTGAACATCTACAACATGCCCGTCCTCTACGAACACATCTGCTCTCACATCACCCTCTAACCTTGCCAGAGGGTCTATAACTAAGTGTTGCTTAGTAGCCATGGTACGCACCTCCTTAATTTTTTTTCAAACCACAAATATGTCTTCGGTTGCCCACTTGGGTGCAGCTATCCTTGCAGTTACTGCGTGAAGCATGTAAGTGAATTTGTCCGCTTCGTATACGGATTCTTTGGGTATAACTCCAGCAACTTTCTGCGTCTTGAAAATGGTACCCGGAGCGAGGTCAAACCATGGGAAGGCAAACTCAGTACAACCTATACACGGATGTCCTGACCTTTGCTTTGAGCTAACACCGTTCCAAAGTATTCTATTGCAAGGTGCGTGGGTAAGTGGTCCTCTGCACCCAAGCTCGTAAAAGAGACATCCCTTCCTTGTACCTTGTCCAAACTCTTCTGCTGATATCTTCCACTCGTGAAACTGAACCCTCGTACAACCCGTTTGAGAAAAAGTCTTAAAGAATGTAAGCGGTCTCTGGTATTCATCTAACTGTATGTCCTTAGCTCTTCCTACAGCTAAAGCAACTAATACTTGCGTTATCCAGTCATAGTGAGCAGGACAGCCTGGTATGTTTATGACAGGAAGGCCTCCTCTGGACACAAAGTGTTCTCCTAAGAAGCCACCTTTCTTTGTTTTGTGAAACTGAAGCCCAGTGGATTCTGTGGGATTCGGGGGTACAGCAGGTATGTTTCCTTGACAAGCGCAGTTTCCTACAGCTACCACATACTTTGCTACATGAGCAAGCTCATATACCCAATCCTTCATAGGCCTTCCAGCAAACATGTTATACCTACCCGTTCCATTTGGACCAAGAACCACTGTACCTTCAAAGACGAAAATGTCAAGGGGGATCTTCT
Source organism: Hydrogenobacter hydrogenophilus (assembly GCF_900215655.1). Taxonomy (NCBI): domain Bacteria; kingdom Pseudomonadati; phylum Aquificota; class Aquificia; order Aquificales; family Aquificaceae; genus Hydrogenobacter; species Hydrogenobacter hydrogenophilus. The sequence continues at coordinate 9,409 of NZ_OBEN01000013.1, forward strand.
CAGCAAGTATGTCCTTTAAGAGCGCTTGAACCTGATTCCCCATCTCAAGTCCTGCTGAAGGGTGCCAGAGGATCTCTATACCAAAATCAGTAACAAGGTCGCAGACAGAAGGGTACTCTGCATTTAAAAAGGACATGGTGTTTCCGTTGCATGCACCACCGTGTAGCCAAAGCACTGTAGCCATGATACGTACCTCCAAACCATTTTTAAGAGTAAAATACCCACCTATTAAATGAATGTCCATTCAATTTACTTATACCCTCTATAAGGAAAACTTATAGACAGCGAACGATTGTTCATATATTTTTTAGGAAAAATGGAATAAGGAGGTAAACCATGAGCTATCATGAACCCGCCCTTTTAGAAGGTTTAACGGTAGGTGAAGCAAAGGAACAACTCAGCCAGCTTATAGACAAACTTGAGACAGTCAATTTTCTACTTTCCTCCCTTGAGGAGTTAATGCAGAGGACGCCATTCATTCTTGAATCCATAAGCTCTGAAGTTATACGCTTTAGAGAAAAGTTTAGGGAGTCAGAAGATGGTATAAAAGGCGTATTTGAGCTTGTTTATAGCCTTATGGAACTTTTGGAAAAAGAGAATATTGCCTCTCTGCTAAATGGAGTGCTTGAAGCTTACAAAGAGGTAAAACAGCACGATTATAGGACAAGCATCACGGGCATGGTAAGAGCTATGACAGACCCAGATGTGCAAAGAGCCTTAGCTTTTGTACTTCTTGCTCTTAAGAAGATGGGATCTTCTATGAGGTGAGGACATGAACAACGGTTATGTCTTTTTAAGAAGAGCCGAAGACGAGCTTGTAGAAGCCTACTTTAAAAAAGACGAAAACATAAGGCATCTTACTACTTTCCTAAACAGCATGGATGCTCTTGCGTATTTTGCAGAGATACTTCACGCGTATGTGGAGGCAAGAGAGGATCTGAGTGTATACATACATGAAACTAACAGGGAAGAGAGGGAAAAGTCTGTAAAGGCTGGGGCGGAGAAATTAGACTTCTTGGTTAAGGAACTTATAGGAACCCTTGAGCTTGGTAATCTTGCAGACTTTGCAAGGGCTAACTACGAAGCTTACGAAGAGACAAAGAAAAACCCAAAGAGAGTTGGGCTATTTGGCATTTACAGAGAACTAAGGGATCCAGATGTACAGCTCGCATTAGGTTTTATATTTACGCTTTTAAAACGAGTCTCTTACCTTTTCAAGGCTAATAAGTAAGATCTTCTCTCTCTTCCCTCCCTTTCTTTTTTTTGTCTTTTGTGATGTCTATCATATTGACTAATGAACGACTAATCGTTAATATTACTTTTATGAAAAAAGTAATACGGAGGTGTAAGATATGGGTATGAAGAAGTTTCTTATTCCTTTATTGATTCTATCGTCCTATGCCTTCTCCCATGACCTGTGGATAGAAAAAGAAGGGAATAGGTATGTTCTGTTCTACGGGCATCTTCATCCTAAAGAAGGTGATGAAAAACTTATAAAGTACAAACCAGAAGAGGTTCTTAAATTTGAGTGTTTTGATGTTAACGGTAAAGCTATAACATCCAAGTTTGAAAGGTCTTATCCTGCAAAGCTGGAAGGTTCTTGCGGGGTTGTGTTTGCTTTATTCTCTTCTGGATACTGGACAAAAAGCGTACACGGACTCAAAAACCTTCCTAAAAACCAAGTACAAGATGCTATAGAAAGTTGGTTGTCCTATGAAAGTGTAAAAAGGATAAACCAGTGGTCGGAGGCTTATACAAAACCTCTCGAAGAGGATATAGATATAGTGCCTTTGGAAAACCCTCTAAAAGCCAAAGTGGGTGAGAAGATCACCCTGGGTGTGTACTACAGGGGAAAACCTTTAAAAAATGCAGTGGTGGCATACGACGAACATCCCATAGGGACTACTGATGAAAACGGAAAGATAAACATAAGGATAAAACATTCTGGACTTCAGATGATAAGCACTTCTATAAGAGAAAAGGCTGATGGCGTAAAAGCTGACTATGTAGTAAAGACTGCTAACCTGTCCTTTGAGGTCAAGTAATGTGGTTCCTTACACTGCTAATCTCTTTCTGCTTTGCTCATGACCTTCAGCACAGCCTTTCAAAGGAAGGAGAGTGTGTTGTGCTTAGTTTTTACTTTCCTGACGGCACAAAGTTCTCTTACGAGAAGTATGAAGTTTACAGGGAAGGGGAAAAACTTCCTTTTCAAGTAGGCAGAACGGATGCCTTAGGCAGAGTGGTATTCTGTCCTGATAGAAAAGGTAATTGGACAGTCAAAACCGCTTCAGAAGATGGACACGGTGCACTTGTTGAAGTAAAAGTGGAGGATACACGAATACAAGCAATGGGTTCGCTGTTTGAAAGATATCAAAAGGTTTTCGTAGGTGGTGGTATCATTCTTGGCCTCTTTGGCATCTTAGAACTTTACATAAGGAGGGTATCATGGCTAAGAAAATTCTTTTGACCGCTTTTCTTTATAGCACTCTCTCCTTTGCTCATCACGGTGTTGCTGCATTAGGTGCTGCCGGTCTTGAAGGTCCTGGTGCACCCTTAGAGACATCAAGCTCCGCAACCCTGCCCGAGGGTAGTTGGCTCTTTTACATAAAGCTTGACCATGTGAAGTGGAAAAAGTACTCCTTTCAGGAGTTCCCAGACCAGAAAGATACTTATGACTTTTTCCTGTACGGTATAGGCTACGGACTAAAACCTTGGCTCTCTGTTTATCTTTTTACTCCTTATTATGTAAAGACTGAACTCAAGTCTATAAACAACGACCCCGCAATGGGACAGTACTCTTACACCAATTCTGGGTTTGCAGACATTTCTTTAATGGCTGTGTTGGGTTTTAAGTACGATAGAGGTTTTAAGCTCGTTCCTAAGAATGAAAGTCTTGATGACCTTATGGACTGGCACTTTACCGTGTACGGAGGTGTATCTGTACCTACTGGAAACCCTAACAAGTACGACCGCTCAAGGGACCCAAGAGGTGAGTTCGCAGCGGATATGGCTACTGGCTTTGGAAAACCCGCGTTTACCGTTGGTTTTACCTCTACCAAGCAGTTGGTTAGCTTTCCAAAACTAACTTTCGTTTTTGATACCAATTACATAAAGTTCCTTGAGCATACTTATAACTTTAGGGATACTCCAGACTCACCAAAAAAGAAGTACAAGTTTGGTGATGAGTTCAGACTTAACACCGCATTAGCCTACAGGCTCTATACGAATATGGAAAAGAAGTTCCGTGCGGACGCTCTTTTGGAGGCTAACTTTCAGTACAATCAGAGGGACAAAGAAGACGGTGTAAAACTTGAAGGTTCAGGTGGCAAGATACTTTACGGAGTTGTTGGTACAAGGCTTTACTACAAGAGCATATCCTTAGGTGCGGGCATCAAAATTCCCGTTTGGAAAAAGCTTAACGAAGAGAGTCAGCAACAAGGAGGAGAAGGTAAAGAGCGCTACAGGTTGATAATTACAATATCTGCGCTATTTTGAAGGAGGAGGCTATGCACATACCTGATGGGTTTGTAGCACCGCAAGTTTATGTACCCGCTTATTTTTTGGATGGGATTTTTCTGATTTACGCTTTTAGAAGGTTCAAAAAAGTCATGGAAGAGCGAATGATACCTTACATAGCTTCCTTGTCCCTTTTCTCCTTTATCCTCATGTCTATAGCTGTGCCACTTCCAGGTGGTACTTCCGTTCATGGTTTAGGAATAGCAAGCCTATCTTTACTTTTGGGTCCATGGATAGCCTTTGTATGCGTATCTCTTATACTTTTTTTAGAGGCGGTAATATTTGGGGAAGGTGGTATAACTACTTTTCCTATAAATTCTATAGCTATGGGTTTTTTAGGGAGTTTTTTCGCCTTTTATACATACACTATAGTAAAAAAATTTTTAAGCGACAAGGTTTCCCTTTTTCTTGCCGGATTTTTCTCCACTTTAGTATCGGCATTCTTCATAGCCCTCCTGCTTGGAATACACCCTTACATATTTAAAGATGCCTCTGGCAAGCCCCTTTATTTTCCCTACGGCTTCTCTATAGTTATGCCAGCATTACTTTTACCACACCTTATAGTTGGTACAGGAGAGGGTTTGCTTACCTATCTTGTAGTAAGACTTCTAAGGGGGCGTATAAGTCATGAAAGATAAGATCTTACTTTCTGTTTACTTATCTCTTTTAATTTCAGTGTCCCTGGTACATTCCTATGAGTGGCTACTGGGTATTCTCTCTCTTCTTTGTATAACTGTTTTTATTCTACCTTTGAAAAAAAAGGAGAAGATTAAGATCCTTAAAAGGTCTTTTTCTTCCGTATTCTTCTTTGGTGTTCTTGTTTCAGTACCTTATACCATCGTCGGTTTTTTCACAGGAGAAAATAGGCTTGATTACCTGCTCACCATAAATGCCCGTGCATTAGATCTCACTTTACTAACATTTGTGTTTTTAGCAGTAATGAATCCATTCAAAGCTCTTGATTTTTCAAAGAATTTAAGCCTGCTTTTGGTCATTACTTCCAGCCATGCCTTGGTGTACAGTAAAGTGCTTAAAGACTTTAAAGATGCCTTTAAAAGTAGGAGCACCGAAGGTAGAATAAGAGGTGAAGACTTTAAACATTACCTTACAAGGTTAGTGGTTTATTTCTTTGACAAATCAAAGGAAACCTCTGAAGACATTTATATAGCTATGAAATCAAGAGGATTCTATTATGATTGAGCTTAAAGATGTATGCTATTCTTACGAAGGTGAGGTAGTCCTCAAAAACATAAGTATTAATGTAAAAGAAGGTGAAAAGGTAGTACTTTTAGGGATAAATGGTTCTGGAAAAACTACATTACTCAAAGTTATAAACGCTTTGATATTTCCGCAGAAAGGGTTTTATTTTTACTGTGGTGTAAAAATTGACAAGAGCAAAATGAAAGATAGAGATTTTGTCAAAAGTTTCAGAAAAGATGTAGTACTGCTGTTCCAAAATCCTGATGTGATGCTGTTTAATCCAACTGTTTACGATGAACTTGCCTTTTCTTTAAGACAACTGGGTTTGGAAGATAAAGAGATAAAAGAGAGGGTCCTTTATTGGGCTGATAAGTTTGAGCTTTCACCTTATCTTGACAAGCCACCTTTCAAATTGAGCGGTGGGCAAAAACAAAAGCTATGCTTAGCCTGTCTTTTGGTCTTAGAACCAAAGGTGTTGCTTTTAGATGAGCCTACTGCAAATCTTGATCCCAAAACAACTGGTTGGCTCGTAGACTTTCTTTATGACCTTAAAGCAACTACCATCATCACAACGCACAACCTTAGCCTTGCGGGCGAACTTGGGGAGAGGCTTTTAGTTCTCGGTGAGGACCACACCATTATATATGATGGCCGTGTAGAAGACTTCCTTAAAGATGAAGAAAAGATGCTAAAGGCTGGACTTTTGCATAAACACAAACACAAGCACGGAGAGAAGGAGCACACCCACTACCATCTGCATAATTATCTGTAAAACTTCTGTTAAGATTTTAATATGGACGAAAGGGAACAGATTAAGTTTCACATCTCAGAAATAGCCAAACTTATGGGTCTTGCAGAGCCTGTGGGCTTTATGCTTTCTTACGAAGTAGGTGATGTATGGATAGATGTTTATGTAGAAAGGGGCGAGGATGAGTGGCAAAACAAGACATACACAATAAGTGTTCCAAAAAATAAAGGGGACAAGCTAAAGAGCTTTGTAGAGTCTGCAGGGGGAAACACATGGGACATGATGGCGGATGGAGAGAGAGTTTACGCGAGCTTAACTCAAGAGGACTGGGAGCAGGTAAGCGCATCCATAATGAATCTTTTGTGAGGTTGTGCCATGAAGGTAGGTTTTATAGGGCTTGGACACTTAGGCACAGAGATAGCAAAGAGGTTGTCTTCTCAGGGTGTGGAGCTTATAGTTTGGAACAGAACCATAGAGAAAGCTAAGAAGCTTGGTTTTCCTACAGTTGAAAAGCCTGCGGATCTACTTTCACATGTGGACAGAGTTTTCCTTATAGTTTTTGACAGTCAAGCATCTCAGGAAGTGATATTTGGCAGAGGTGGACTCGTAGAAGGAAACATAGAGGGTAAAACTATAATAGACATGACTACTAATCACTACGCTTACACGGAAAGAGCTTATCAAGAGCTTAAAGAGTATGGAGCCTATTACCTTGACGCACCTGTGCTTGGAAGCGTTATACCAGCTCAAAGGGGCGAGTTGGTAATGCTTGTAGGTGGAGATAAAGAAAAGTACGAAGAAAACTTTCCTTTATTTGAGAAATTTTGCAGAAAGGTTTATTATGTAGGAAAGGCAGGAGATGGCACAAAGCTAAAGCTTATTAATAACATGGTACTTGGTGGTTTTATGCAAGTGCTTGCTGAAGCTTTGGCGGTGGGGGAGCTTGCGGGTTTTGACAAAGAGCTTCTGCTGAGCGTGCTTTCCGATGGAGCGGGCAAATCTTACATACTTGATGTGAAAAAGCAAAAGCTTTTAGAGGAGGACTTTTCCACTCACTTTTCCGTTGACCTCATATACAAAGACCTTCACTATGCGCAGGACCTTCTGAGGGATACAAAAGCCTTTTCCTTTGCACTTCAGAATGTCAAGGAAGCTTACGGCATGGCAAGGTTTATGGGTATGGGAGAACTTGACTTTTCGGCAGTTTACAAGGTGTTCAAAAAAGCTTAACGCTTTTTTAACCTTCAAGGTATAAAGTTATATTAAAGGAGGCACATTATGAAGCTGTTTGAGGAGCTTGAGGAGACAAAACAATTAGTACTTAAGATGGCAGGACTCGTGAAGAAAGCGGTAGAAAAAGCCATAGAGTCCCTTAACAAACAAGATGTGGAGATGGCAGAGAGCATAATAAAGGGCGACGATGAGATAGATCAACTCGAGGTGGAGATAGAAAGGCGGTGTATAAGGATGATAGCTCTCTACCAACCAGAAGCTATAGACCTTAGGCTCATCATGGGAATATACAAAATAGTTTCAGACTTGGAAAGAATAGCAGACGAGGCGGAGAACATAGCGGAAAGGTCTATACTCCTTGCTCAAGAGCCACCCCTTAAACCTTACGTAAACCTAACCCTTATGGCGAACCATGTAAAGGAGATGATAGAAGACGCGGTGATGAGTTTCTTCCAAAGGGATGTGGAACTTGCCAAAAAGGTTATTGCAAGGGACGATACGGTGGACGAGCTTTATCATCAACTTGAGAGGGAGTTAATTACTTATGTGATGGAAGACCCCAGAAACATAAAAAAGGTTATAAACTTATCTTTTGTAGGAAGACATTTTGAAAGAATGGCAGACCACGCAGAAAATATAGCGGAGATGGCTGTTTACTGGTCTGAAGGTGAGGTGATAAAGCACCAACACATAAAGGAGAAGGGTATAATGTGAAACTCTACTTAACCTTTGTTGCGTTCTTTCTCACATTTCTGGGCATAAATATAGTTATCCTTGATAACCTCAGAAAAGTGTGGCATGTGGGTTTTCCTCTTATCCTCTTCGTAATAAACATAGACCTGTTAGTTCTTGTAATAGTTTTTGCCATATTTTTCAGAAAGTTCATAAAAGTTTATATTGAGGGCTCAAGAAAAAAGCTTAGAAAGAAGCTATCAAACGCTCTCTTTTTGTACATACTCATTCCTGTAATTTTTCTAAATTTTGCTACTTCTGTTATTCTTTTACAATCCACTAAGACCTTAATAAGTTCACAGCTCAAAGATATAGCTCAGAAGTCAGAAATTCTCTATCAGGCTTTAAGGGACAGGGAAAGGGAAAAAATAAAACTCTATAAGGAATTTTTCACCTTTCTCGTAAGTAGAGGAGAAGACCCAAGGAGCTACCTTAGTGGACTAAAAGAGATAGAGAACATAACTCCAGCCCAAAATTGTATGGAATCTATAGAGGAAAGCGCGGTGATTATGTGTGTTGGTAAATACAAGATAGCTTTAAAAAGGGATAAAGACACTTTGAAAAACATAAACTCTCTTTATGATGTTTCAAAACAGCTCAGAAATATTGTTAAGTCAAAAGACATCATATCTGGCATATACCTTTACTTTCTTGTCCTGATAACCTTAATCACATCTCTTGCCTCTGTGTGGTTTGGAAACTTGGTGGCAAGGCACATAAGCCTTCCCCTTGAAAGGCTATCCTCAAAAGTTAAGGAAATATCCAAAGGGAACTTTTCCATAAAGGTCCATGTGCCCAATACGGGCGACGAGATACAAGAGCTTTCAGAAGCTTTTGAGAGGATGAGAGAAGAGTTGAGGAAAATTTACACAAAGCTTGAAAACGAGAAAAAAGTGCTTGAAGAACTCATAAACGCACTGCCTGTAGGAGTTGCTTATGTGCATCAGGATGGTAGAGTTATGGTGAATGCAAGCTTTATAAAGATGTTTGGTCAAGAGGTAAAAAGTGAAGAAGACATAAAAAATCTGAAGAAAAACACATACATAAAGGAGGTGGTAATAGAGCATAAGGAAGGTAAGGTGTACATATACGAGGACATTCAACCTATTATACTCTCAGAACGCTTCAAAACTTGGCAGTATGCGGTTAAAAGAATAGCTCATGAGATAAAAAACCCCCTCACACCTATAAGTCTTAATCTTGAAAGGATCGTCCGCCTTCTTGAAAAAGAGCCAACAGATAAGCAAAAGATCACAGAATCTATAAGCCTTATCCTTGAAGAGATAAATAGGATAAAAGATATAGTGAACAAGTTTAGAGACCTATCTGTGGAGAGAGAGCCTAAGGTAGAAGAGTTGAGCTTAAGACAGCTTATAGAGGAAGTATCAAAGCTTTATGCAGGATTAAGTGTTGAGGTGTCTGGTGATAAAAGGATATACGCGGATAGAGATATGCTAAAGGACATGTTTCTTAATCTTTTCAACAACAGCATAGAGTGGGGAGCAAGGAAGGTACGCATAAATATAGATGAAGATGTTATGGAATATGTAGATGATGGCAGGGGTATAGAGAAAGGCAAAGAGGGGGTAATATTTATTCCCTATCACTCGGAAAATCCACAAGGAATGGGACTTGGCTTAGCGGTAGTCAAAAACATAGTTCAGGTACATGGCTGGTCTGTAAAAGCGGTATATGACCCAAAGGGCTTTCACTTAGTTGTGGAGTTTAAACCTACATAAGGTATTATCTGCAGTATGCGTATAAGGTGGTTTTCCCATATGGTATCAAGTACATCAGAGACAGCATCTTCTTGTTCTTCTTCCGAAAGTTTCTTGAAGCTCTCGGACTTTACGCCCTTTTCGTGAAGCAAAAGGGGCACAAAGAGCTTTCCAAGGCAGTAAAAGAGAAAAGAAAGCTCTAAGTCAGAAAGCTGTGGAAAAGTGTTGAAGGTCCTGTAGGTCTTCTCTACCGCCCAATCGGTCCACCTTTTTATCTCTTCGTCTTTAAGCCTCTGCTCTAAGCCACCTACATACATGGAAGCCATAGCTTTTGAAAGTCTTTGATCTTGCACATTAGACACTTCTGATTGTATTTTTTTTATCCTTTCCTGTTCTTTTAAGAACCTTTCCTTCCATTCTGCGTATCTACTAAACTCCTGAAAAGGTTTTATCATCCTGTCTCTTCCGACTTTTCGTACTGAGGACACTCAAGAGTAGTAAGGTCTACATCAGGGATTATTTCTTCTACCTTACTGTAGTATCCGCATACAAAGCACTCTATTGCTACCGCATAACCTACATGTATGTGTCCCACATCCCAACCGCAAAGGGGACACTCACCTTCTCCTGCCTTTAGCACTTCCAAAAGCCTGTTGCCATTTTTTATGGCACCCTGCACGCTCTTGACACGGTTTATGGCTTTTTGCACATCGTCGCTGTTCCACTCCGCACCACAGTCTAAACATCTGTACTCCGCATAACTACCTTCTTGAAGAAGTCTAAGCACCCTATTGGAACCACACCTATCGTCCAAGCACACTTCACCTATGAGCTTTCTACCGAGCTTATCAAGGATAACTTTAAAATCTTCCTTGCTAAGTCTCATAGGCACATCGTGTGCCTTATAACCGCAACACTGGCACTCTGCAACAACTCTTGGATATGGCTCGTCATACTCGCACACCTGCAGAGCTATCCTCTTACAGTGAGGGCACAGTTCCAAATGACTTAGGCAAATCATAAGGTAATAATACATTCAGTAGCTCTACAAAAATTATGATTTACATCATTAAGTTTTTACTAAGCTATTTCATAATGTAAAATACTCTAAGCTATGGGTATAAAAAAGGTAGATAGAAAGGCTTTTCTAAACTTAGTAGAAACTATACTCTTTGTAGACTTTATAAAGGGTCTGTCTGTTACTTTCAGGAACTTGCTCAGAAGACCCATAACCATCAACTATCCCCTTGAAAAGCTCACTTTACCTAAAAGATACAGAGGAGCGCACGGACACTTTGTTTGGGACGGTACAGAGCCAGATTCCCTTAAAGCTATAGGTAAGTTTATGAGCTACGAAAAGGGTAAAAGCAGATGTGTTGCGTGTTATATGTGTCAGACTGCATGTCCCATGCCTACGCTCTTCAGGATAGAAGCGGTTCAGATGCCCGATGGCACTAAAAAGGTGGTGAGGTTTGATATGAACCTCTATAACTGTCTTTTCTGTGGCCTATGCGTGGATGCGTGTCCTGTAGGATGCCTTACTATGACGGATCTGCACGAGCTTGCAAGCTACTCAAGGGCAGGGGGAGTTTTTAGGATGGAAGACCTTGAAAGGCACGCCATAGACTGGAAGAAAAGAAGAGGCAATGAACCTGACAGGATATGGATAGACGATGAAAAAAGAGAAAGACTGTGGGGGAAGATCCAGTGGAGTGGTTGATCACAGCCTTTTTATCCTTGTGGCTGATACTATCCACGTTAGGAACAGTCTTTATGAGAAATCCTGTGCATGTAATACTGTCCTTCTTATCAGCCATACTGGCTATGGCTGGTGTGTTTCTTCAGATGGGTGCGGAGCTACTTGCGGGTCTTCAGCTCATCATATACGCTGTCGCCATAGTAGTCTTTTATGTTCTTATCATTACCGTAATACCTTGGGAAAAGGTAAAGCGATTTGAAGGTATCTACAAACAGGAGCTCCTTCTTGGTCTACCCTTTTTTGTCATATCTTTTGCGGTTATGTCTTATATGACTTTGAAAGGAAAGTTTGCAGAACCTGTTAATGTCATAAGTGGTAATAATGTCAAAGATGTAGGCAAAAATCTTTTTACTTCTTACCTCTTTCCTTTCGAAGTGGCTTCTGTTATACTTTTAATAGCCATGATAGGGGCTATCCTCCTTGGGAGGAAAGAGGAGTGAGCGTTGAAAAGTTCTATCTTATCCTTAGCGTTTTTCTTTTTCTTTCCGGTTTTTTGGGGATACTCATACGCAAAAATCTCATAACAATACTTGTCAGCACCGAACTTATGCTTAACGGGATAAATCTTGCCTTTGTTAGTATAGATAGAATTCTTGGTGCTACCGAAGGTCAGGTTTTTGCTTTGTTTGTACTCACTGTTGCAGCGGCAGAGGTAGCAGTGGGTCTTGGAATAATAGTAGCCATATTTAGACTTAGAGGATACGAAGGCTCATCAGAGACTGTCCATTTGAGGGATTAATATGGAAGCGTTCCTTTTGCTGACACCCTTTTTTGCCTTTTTAGTGGTAGGTTTGGCGGGAAAGTTTTTAGGAGACAAGCTTTCTGCCATCATCACCTGCACTGCAGG
>NZ_OBEN01000014.1 GCF_900215655.1 Hydrogenobacter hydrogenophilus
ACCTCCCAAGTGTGTCCGTGCAGAGGTTCTGGAGAGCCATGATAATCCGTCAGAAAGTGAGCAGCGTTGAACTTTCTCTTCACTACAAGAGTCCAAGGCATTGAACCAATTATAACGCAAAAATTTGGCTAATAAAGTCCGTATAAGGAAAAATAGTTTATAAGATTTTCTTATAACTTGACAAAGTAATCCTTATACTTACATTTTATTATATGAGATGGATCACAAAGGAGGTGTAAGATGAAAAAGGCTCTTGTGTTTGTGTCCCTTTCTGGTCTTTTGCTCTTTTCATGTCAAAAGAAAGCTTCAGAAACTACTGTTTCTCCTCCCACACCTTCTACATCGGAGAAACCAGCGGAAGAAGTAGCCAGCGATAAAGGTATAGGACCCATTAAAGAGGTTCAGCTCGGACCAATAGACCAGAACCTCGTCAAAAAAGGGAAGGAGATATTTGATTCCAAGTGTGCCACATGCCACAAGTTGGAGGAAAAGTATGTGGGACCTCCTCTTAAGGGTGTTACCAAGAGGAGAAAGCCCGAGTGGATAATGAATATGATACTCAACCCAGCAGAAATGGAGCAGAAGGACCCAGTAGCTAAACAGCTTCTTGCCGAATACCTTACTCAGATGACTTTCCAAAATGTGTCGCAGGACGATGCAAGGGCCATATTGGAGTATCTGAGAAGCGTTGATGAAAAGTAATTGAGATAAAAGGAGGTGACACCATGTTGGGTAAGAAGCTTTTGGTAGGAGGGTTATCAGCCCTTGTGGTAGGTGCTTTGCTTGCGGGATGCCCACCCAAAAAAGAGGCTCTAAAGACCGAGATAGGAACCGCGGAGATAGCTACTAAGGTTTATGTTCCACCCGGCAAGTACGACGAATTTTATGCTTTTTTGTCAGGTGGCTTTAGTGGTCAGGTTTCAGTTTACGGATTACCTTCAGGAAGGCTCATAAAGATCATAAAGGTCTTCTCTCAGGATCCGGAAACAGGGTACGGATACACACCAGAAACAAAACCTATGCTTATGACTTCTCATGGCTTTATACCATGGGATGACAGCCACCACTCTGAACTTTCCCAAACTGACGGAGTCCCTGACGGTAGATGGCTCTTCATAAACGCCAACAACGTACCGAGGATAGCAAGGATAGACCTTACAACCTTTGAAACGACGGAAATAATAGAAATACCAAACAGCGCAGGAAATCATGCTTCACCTTTTATAACGCCCGATTCTAAGTATCTTACCGCTGCAACACGCTTTTCTGTACCAATACCTCAGAAGGATGTACCTATAAGTTCGTACGCTGAGAACTTTAAGGGAACCATCTCCTTCGTAAAGGCTGACGAACCTGGCAAGATGGATGTAGCCTTTCAGATACTCGTACCAGGTTATGACTACGACCTTGCTCACTGTGGAAAGGGTCCTTCTTACGGTTGGTGTTTCTTTACTTCTTACAATACAGAACAAGCTTATACTCTTCTTGAAATAAACGCCTCTAAAAACGATAAGGATTACATAGCGGCTGTAAATTGGAAAAGAGCTGAGGAGTGCATAGCTCAAGGTAAGTATCAGGAAATGCCAGCTACTTACTACCACAACTTCTACGACGAGAAAAAGCACATGGCAGTTTCCGAGGTCAAAAAGTCCGTGAAGGTTATAATCCCAAAAGACTGTCCAGGAGTTATATACTACCTTCCTACTCCCAAGTCTCCTCACGGTGTTGATGTGTCTCCAGATGGCGAGTACATCATAGGAGGAGGTAAGTTAGCTACAGTTATACCTATTCATTCCTTCTCCAAGATGCTTAAGGCTATAGAGCAAAAAGCTTTTGAAAAGGAAGTGGACGGCATACCGGTACTAAAGTACGATGCGGTGCTTCATTGTGAAGTTCCAAAGCCTTGTCTTGGACCACTTCATACCGAGTTTGACGGAAAAGGTTTTGCTTACACTTCCTGCTTTGTCTCTTCCGAAGTGGTCAAGTACGATTACAAGCAGTGTAAGGTGGTGGACAGGGCACCTACCTACTACTCTATAGGGCACCTTATGATCCCTGGAGGAGATTCCGCAAAACCTTGGGGTAAGTACCTTCTTGCAATGAACAAGATCACCAAAGACAGGTATCTTCCCACTGGTCCTGAACTCTTTCAATCAGCCCAGCTTTATGACATAAGCGGTGAGAAGATGCAACTGCTTCTTGACTTTGCAACCATAGGCGAACCTCACTATGCTCAGGCTATACCCGCAGACATAATTATGAAGAAGGTGAAGAAGATATACCCCTTGGCAGAGAATGAGCACCCCTACGCTGTAAAGGCTGAGAAAGATGCAAGGGTAGAAAGAAAAGGCAACGAGGTGCATATTTACATGACCATGATTAGGTCTCACTTTGTCCCAGATAACATAGAAGGGATAAGGGTTGGAGATACAGTCTACTTCCACCTTACCAATCTTGAGCAGGACTGGGACATACCCCACGGCTTTGCTGTTAGAGGCTCTGAAGATGCAGAGCTCCTTGTGATGCCGGGCGAGACCAAAACGCTTGTGTGGAAACCAAAGGCTCCGGGAGTTTATCCTTTCTACTGCACCGACTTTTGTTCAGCCCTTCACCAAGAGATGCAAGGCTATGTAAGGGTATCTCCCGCAGGCTCTAACACGCCTCTTAAGTACTACACAGGTACACCTACAGCTCAAAAGTGAGGAGGTAGTAAAATGAGCATGATTTCAAGAGGGCTTCTTGCCCTCGCTTCTTTACTGCTGGTGCTAACATACTTTTTTCCCCTCTGGAGGATACAGCTCGTAGCTCCCCAGTATCCTGAGGGACTTAGGATGTACATATGGGTCAATAAGATCACTGGTGGAACGGAGTTTGATCTGTACAACATAAATCTGCTGAATCACTACATAGGCATGAAACCCATAGATCCCAACGCTATACCCGAGCTAAAGATACTTCCCTTTGTCATAGGCTTTCTCATAGCCTTCGGTATTGTGTCCTCAATCGCAGGTAAAAGACTCCTCCTTTACGCCTGGGTTATAACCTTCGTAGTTCTTGCAATTATTGGATTTGCAGATTTCTACAAGTGGGAGTACGATTACGGACACAACCTTGACCCTAACGCACCCATAAAAATACCGGGACTTGCCTACCAGCCACCTATTATAGGCACAAAACAGCTCCTTAATATGACCGCAAGCTCTTTTCCCGATGTTGGTGGGTACATAGCGGTTGCTTCCTTACTCCTCGGTATCCTTGCTGTTGTTTTGGAGCTTAGGTTTTCAAGGTTTGCAAGTGTGGAGGTAAAGCCTGCATGATAGCCCTACTCCGAGTGCTATGGGCTTTCTCCGCCCTTTTTCTTTTTTCCTGCGCTCCCGAAAAGCCTCAACCTATAAAGTTAGGGGAAGATGTTTGTGAGTATTGTAAGATGGTCATAGCGGACAAGCGCTTTGCAGCGGAAGTTATAACAAAGAAGGGTAAAATCTACAAGTTTGACGCCATAGAGTGTATGGTAGGATATTACAACGAGAACGAAGAGAATATTAAGAAAGCTTATGTGGTAAACTTCAATGCTCCCGATGAGTTTTTACCAGCAGATGAGGCATACTATGTGAGAAGTCCGCAGATAAGGAGTCCTATGGGTATGAATATCTCTGCGTATAGAAGTAGGGAAGATGCGCAAAAAGCCATCATGGGTAAGCAAGGAGAGATTCTTGAATGGCAAACCCTCAGAGAACTTATAAAAAAGGAATACGGAGTTTCCCACTAATATGCTTGGTTTTGTGTTTTCTTTGTTATTTGTCTGTCAGCACTGCGAGTTCAGGGACATACAGGATGCTATAAACAAAGCTAAGGAAGGAGACAGAGTGGTCGTAAAAGGGGGGACATACAAAGGTGGAGTTGTTGTAGACAAAAAGCTTGAGCTTGTAGGTGAGGGTGAACCTGTAATAGATGGAGAAGGTAAGAAGCAAGTCCTAACGGTAAAGGCTGATGGGGTGAGGGTGGAGGGTTTTGTCATAAAAAACTCGGGCATGTCCTACAGCGAGGACATAGCAGGTCTTAAAGTGATAAACTCAAGAGACTGCATCATAAAGAATAACAGGTTGTTAAATAACTTTTTTGCTCTGTACCTTGAGAGGGTAAGTGGGTGCCTTGTAGAAGGAAATACTGTGGTTGGCTTTGCCAAAAGCGAGGGTTCCTCAGGCAACGGCATACATGCTTGGAACTCAGAAGGGATCATTATAAAGAACAATTATATTAGGGGGCACAGAGATGGCATATACTTTGAGTTTGTAAAAAATAGTATTATAGAGAATAATAAGAGCGATTATAATCTTCGCTACGGTCTTCACTTTATGTTTTCCAACGATGATATTTACAGAAAGAACTACTTCTATAAAAATGGTGCTGGCGTTGCGGTCATGTATTCCAAAAACATCAAGATGGAAGAGAACACTTTTGAAAAGAACGAGGGACAGGCAAACTACGGGCTTTTGCTGAAAGACATACAGGACAGCATACTTTACAGAAACAGATTTATCAACAACACTCATGGTGTTTACCTTGAAGGTTGCAACAAGACTGAGTTTAAGGAGAACTTACTTAAAAACAACGGTTGGGCTATAAGGATATATGCTAATAGTGAAGAAAATCTCTTTGTGAAGAACATCTTTATTGGTAACGCTTTTGATGTGTCTACAAATACCTTTTCTTATTTCAAAAACATCTTTCAGGAGAACTATTACGACAAGTATGAAGGTTATGATTTTGACAATGATGGCTATGGTGATGTACCTTACAGACCTGTATCCTTTATGGCTGTGATCTTTGAAAGATATCCCCTCTCTCTTCTCTTTTATGGAAGTTTTTTTGCCCATATAATGGACACCATGGAGAAGTTTATACCTGTTCTTAGTCCTCAATCCCTCGTTGATAAAAAACCCTTGATGAGGAGACCGTGGTAAAGTTTGAAAGCGTATTTAAATCCTTCGGCAAAAAAAAGCTCTTTCAAAACCTCCATCTTGAGTTGAAGGAAGGCAAAACAACAGCTATTCTTGGACCCAACGGTTCGGGTAAGACCACTTTAATGAAGATGGTCCTTGGCTTGGTAATACCAGACAGAGGAAAGGTCACGGTAGGAGGAGAAGATGTCCAAAAGAGTGCAGGATACAGAAAATTAATTGGCTACATGCCTCAGATACCAGAATTCCCAGAAAACTTGACGGTGAAAGATATAATTTCCATGGTAGAAGATGTGAGAAAAGAAAAAGCGATCAGGACTGACGAGCTACTGGATCTGCTCAATCTTGAGAGGGAGCTAAACAAAAAATTTTCAAGTCTTTCTGGTGGCACAAAGCAAAAGGTGGGAGCGCTTATAGCCCTTGCCTTTGATGCACCCTTACTTATACTGGACGAACCGCTTGTAGGACTTGACCCTATTTCTGCTTACAGACTGAAGGGTTTTATTCTTGAGGAGAAAAGGAAGGGAAAAACCGTGCTTTACATATCCCACATAATGGGTGAAGTGGAAGAGTTAGCAGACATGGTGGTATTCCTTACAGAGGGTCAGATAAGCTTTGACGGTAGTGTTGAGAAGTTAAAAGAAGAAACGGGAAAAGAAAGGTTAGAGGAGGCCGTATTTTGTTTGCTAAGCTAATAAAGTATGTTTCCTACGACCTTTTAAAGAGCAGGTGGGTATTTGCCACCTTCCTTTTTTATGCTCTGACCGTTTACATCTTGCTTGAGTTTGGAAGAAGTGCGGAGAAGGTGGTAGTCAGCTATGGAAACATATCTTACCTTTCACTATCCTTGTTTTCCTTACTTCTCTCCACCGCATACCTTTATAACAATAGAAACTTTCTTGAGTTCCTTCTTTCCCAACCTGTCAGAAGGTCTACTCTTTTTATGTCAATAAGTGTGAGCCTTAGCCTATCTCTTGGCCTTAGCTACCTTCTTGGTTCTATTGTACCTTTTTACTACCTAATGGGCTACAATTTGAGCTTTTTTAAATGTGTGCTTTTGAACCTTTCTATTGTTCCTCTCTTTGTAAACTTGGGACTTTTTTCAGCGCTGTTTGTAGAGGACAGAATAAGAGGGCTTGGTTTCTCTATTTTTCTGTGGCTTTTCCTATGCTTGTTTTACGACGCTCTGCTCCTTTACATGGTTGTACTTCTCTCTGATTACCCAGTGTATAAGCTTTTTATAGGTCTAACCATCATGAATCCTTTGGACCTTCTTAGACTCACTCTGCTTATGGATGCGGGACTTTATGAGCTTATGGGTTTTGTAGGAAAGTGGCTGGCAAGGTATCTAAAGGACTTTTATTTTTTGCCTATTCTGTTATCCATCTTTTATACTTTGCTCCTTTTTATAGTGAACCTCTTTATCTTCAAAAGGAGGGATTTTTGAAATGTGGCTCTTTCTGGTGTTTTTCTTATTATCTTCCTGTGAAAAGGCTAAATTAGAAGAAAAGCCAAGAGCGGAGATAAGTACAAAAGAACTTTTTAAACTGAGAGGATGCACTTACTGCCACGATACATCAAGGCCCCTGGTAGGTCCTGCTTTTTTAGATGTAGCGATGAGGTACAAGGAGAACGAAAAGGAAGATCTTGTCAAGAGTATATTGGAAGGTTCCTGTGGTAAGTGGAAAGGTAAGTGGGAGTGTATGCCACCGCAAAGGGTAGGGAAGGAGGAAGCCCGGCGAATGGTGGAGTGGATACTTCACCTCAAAACAACAAAACCACCTGCTTCCTCGTTGTAGCTTAACAGTAAGCTATCGCTTGCTTTCATCTTTGCATTGAGTTTTATCTCCTTTACATCTTTCTTTCCTTTTGTTTCCATAAGGCGCACTGTAAGGTTGTACATACCTGGCTGTAAGAAAAGCTCCTCGTACACGAACACAGAAGTATCTTTCCTTATACCCCTTGGATTGAAAACCTTTGAGTAAATCAGTCTTCCTTCTTGGTAAACCTCCACCTTTACGGGAGACCTTTCCTTTACGATGGCTGTTTTTGCTTGCATGTGCTTTAGTCCTTTACCTTCTTGTGTGAAGCTCTCTATGACTGGTGATGACCTGTACTTGAAACTCAGAACTAACACTGACTTATCCGTAGGATAAAAGGATATTCTGTGAGTGGTAAGAGGATAAAAAAGAAAAGCTGGCAGAGCAAGTACAAGGCTGGCTAAAGCGTAATTTACCTTTCCTGAAGTTATCACTCTCACCTCCTTTCCCTCTTTCAAAGAGTTTATGAACTCTTCAACTTCCCTATCTATGGACTTTACAAGAGGAGCTTCAAGGATCAGTATCCTTCCTCCCTCAACCTTTTTCTTAAGAATGGGCCTTCTCTTCCTTTCGTATCTCTCCTCAAGCCACTTGTTTCCTTCCCTAAAGTAGCAGTCCTCGTACTCGCAAGAAACTACGATAATACCCTTTACGCCAGCACTCAGTACTTCCTCCGCGTAGAAGGTGTTTAAAGCACCTGCACAAGGCAGAGTGAAGGTGAGCAGTCCTTCCCTTTCTGACGGCAAAGCGCTGAAGGGACAGCGAAACACAACAAAAGAAGGTTTTTCTCTTCTTATTCTCTCCATAACCTCATCAACAGGGAATGTTGGTATGTCTATAGCTTGCACGCTGCAAGAACCTACACATATACCACAACCCGCGCATTTGTTCTCGTTTAGTATCGCTTTCTTCTCATGGTCCAGGTTCTTCATGGTTATGGCTTCGTAAGGACAGTCTATATAACACTGCTCACACCCTGTGCACTTTTCAAAGTCTATGTGTGCGGGTGGGTTTCTCCTTCCCTTCAAAAGCCACGGAAAAAGGAAAAGAAAGGCGAAGAATCCAGTAAAGATTAGCCAGCTAACAGACATGGGTATGTATTTGAGAAGGGGATATCCGAACAGGTAAAACCAGTCCACACTCATCTCAAAAGGTAGTTTGTTTATATAAGCTGGTGGATCGCTCTTTGCTGGAAAGAGCACCGAAAGAGCTATCAGGAGAAGGGTTATGGTTATGTACAGAAATCTTGGTGGGATAAGTCTCGGTCTTGCGTTTCTCATCACATGTACCCACAGGGTAAAGACTATGAGTATAGTTAAGGCTATGTGGGCAAAAAGTAGTATTCTAAACAAGCCTCCCAAATACTTTATGTCCCCACCTAAGAAGGCGCTCATGAGCGCGTCGCCAAAGACGGGCAGAAAAGAGAAGAACTTGGCGGTAAGCAATCCCGTAAGTTGGGCTTTCGTATCCCAAACCAGTATATAACCTGACACGCCTATGGCTAAGAATATTAGCAGAGTAGCCACGCCAGTTACCCATGCCACCCACCTGAACATTCTAAAACGATCGGTAATTATCACATGGAGCATGTGGGCTAAGGTTGTTAAGATGAGAGCATCCGAGGAGTACCTGTGTATACCTCTCATTATGCTGCCAAGAAAACTTCTTGATATGGCTTCCACAGACGCATGGGAAGTTTGTGGGTCTATGCTATAAAAGAAAAACAGATACACACCCGATATGACATCTATAACGAGCAAAAACACCGCTATAGCACCCAGGTGATAGAAGGGGTTGTATCTTGAAGAGAATAAACCGCTAAGGGGATAAGTGAGTCTTTGAAAGTTGGCATATAACCTGCCCGGTTTTATCATCTCCATGTCCTCCTTCTGTAAATATTCATTTACTTATAAAATATAGCCCTTTTCTAACAAATCAATAATGTTTATTTTTAATTTATTTTTATCTTAATTTTATGATAAAATTAGTTCTTGCATTTTTTACTATAAAGTATTAATATCAAAAGTGAGTAAATCTTTACGGAGGTGTCTAACATGGAGGAAAAAAAGACGCCCTTTTTACAACTGGTCTTGGATGACTTTATGTTGCTTCTTTTCTTAGGTGTCACCATTTACGCAGTCTCCTATCTCATATGGGGACTAATGGAACTGGCATGGCTTTCACCCATACCTGCAGAGATAAAACAAAGTCTTATGGGAGGTAAGTAAAATGGCACTGCTTCCACCCGAAGAAGGATGGTATTACAAGAAGGTGGCAAAAGATGAGAAAATGTGGATAGTTCTTGCCCTTGTCGTGTGCCTCATACTCTTCTTCTGGATGATCGTCTGGCACATATACGGAAGACAGAACCCCTCCTTTACTACCTACAGAACAACTCCACAGGAGTTTAACACCTTGGCTACCGCTTTCATAGAAAAGTATAAGAAGGGTGAAGAAAACGGCATACCTATTGTTGAACCTCCACCAAACAGCGATGTCTTTTTAGTGGCTAAAATGTGGAGATGGGAACCCATCCTTGTCCTCAAAAAGGGTCAAGAATACAGGTTTCATATCTCTTCCCTTGACCTGCTCCACGGCTTTTCTCTCCAGCCAGTGAACATGAACTTCATGGTGTATCCCGGCTACGATTATGTGCTTACCTTCAAGCCCACTTCCACTGGCGAGTTTGCCATAATTTGCAACGAGTTTTGTGGTATAGGACATCACATGATGATAGGGAAGGTGGTAGTAAAAGATTGAGGAGGTACTGCCATGTTTAGAACTTGTGATATTACTGGTCTTAAGGTGGACCTTAGGGCGGAGAGGCTCATACAGCTCAATGCAGTTATGGCTGTAGTCTCTTTGCTCATAGGGGTCATAGCAGCTTTACTTCTGGTCCTTACCAGATGGCAGGTGGTACATCTGTTACCCGTTGAATGGTACTACAGGGTACTTACTCTTCACGGACTTAATGCCCTGATATTCTGGATCATATTCTTTGAAGTTGCTGGTCTTTACTTTGGGTCTACGGTGGTTCTAAACTCTCGTATAGCTTCTCCCAAATTTGGATGGCTTTCGCTTCTGCTTATGGTTATGGGATTTTTGCTGGTCAACTTTACCATACTGACGGGTAAAGCAGATGTCCTCATGACCTCCTACGCCCCCCTTCAGGCACATCCCATTTACTACTTGGGCATTATTCTGTTTGCAGTAGGTGCCCTAATAGCGGTCTTTCTCTTCTTTGCCAACCTCCTTATAGCAAGAAAGGAAAGAACCTACGGTGAGTCCTTACCTCTCTTCACCTTTGGACTTGTAGCTGCAGCCATCATAGCTACACTTACCCTGGCATCAGGTGCCATCATATACATTCCAACTCTTCTGTGGTCTCTTGGGATAATAAAGAGCATAGATGCAGGCGTTTACAAACTCGTTTGGTGGGGTCTTGGACACTCTTCCCAGCAGATAAATGTGACAGCCATGATAGCGGTGTGGTATCTTGGTGCTTTCCTAACGGTAGGAGGAACATCCATAAACGAAAAGGTAAGCAGACTTGCCTTTGCTTTCTATGTGATAGGTATAAATGTGGCTTCCGCGCACCACCTCCTGGTTGACCCAGGACCTAGTCCTGCTTGGAAAGTATTCAACACCAGCTACATCATGTATATAGCTGTCCTTGCGTCCATGATACACGCTTTTGCAGTGCCTTCTGCTGTAGAATCTGCGCAGAGGAGGAGAGGCTTTACTAAAGGTCTTTTTGACTGGCTCAAGAACGCACCTTGGGGAAACCCTGCTTTTTCCGCCGTCTTCCTGTCTATTATTATCTTTGGTTTTATTGGAGGTGTGACTGGTGTAGTCAATGGCATGGAACAGACCAACATCATAGTCCACAACACCCTTTCCATACCGGGGCACTTTAAGGGTACTGTAGTAGGTGGTACAACGCTTGCTTTTATGGGAGCTACTTACTACCTCATACCTTTGATCTTCAGGAAGAGGATAGCCTTCTTTGGACTTGCAAAGATACAGCCTTGGGTGTTTGGGCTTGGCATAGCGGTACTTGCAGTTTCCATGTACATACTCGGAGCTTTTGGCGTTCCCAGAAGGCACTACGACATTACCTTTTCCGGAGGTCCATTTACATACACCTTTAACCCTGCAACGGACTTCTTCTGGGTTCTTTTTGCTATAGGTGGTATAACCGCAGTAATAGGGGCACTTATGTGGATACTCATAGTGGTGTTTTCCGTCTTTTTCGGTCAGCCAGTGAGAGGTCCGCAGGATATGCAACTCCAGATAGCCTCTCCTCCACCACCTGCCAAGGAGCACCATGGCTTTGAAGCTCCAGGAACCCTTACCCTTACCTTGCTCTTTATGGGTGTATTTATTGTCTTCCTACTTCTGAATTGGGGATGGCTTTCCGCCATGTGGGAGGTAAAGTGATGCACTTCTTTTACCTTTCTCTTTCCCTCTTTTCCCTTGTGCTCTCTGGCTTTTTTGGACTTCTCATAGCGCTCACAAAAGCTCCTGCTTTTTATTTACTTAAGTCCCCTCAACTTTTCTACCACTTTCTTGTGGGGCATGTGACCTTTTCTATAACCGTTTGGCTCATGACCTTTACCTTAGCCTACTGGCAGTACAAAGAAGGCAGGAGGGGAAAGGTACCGCCTCTAACCACCCTGATGGGCATGTTTTTCCTTTCCCTTTCCTGCCTTTTACCCTATGGAGAGCCTTATTTGAACAACTACATACCAGTGATAAACAACCCCGTATTCTTTTCAGGTCTTACCCTTTTCTTTCTGGGCTTTCTGTGGGAAGCTCTGCTTAGGGCAAACACCCTTAGGGACATAACTTCCTCCCAAAACATCCGCCAGCTTTATTCCATTTCCATTATCTTAGGGTTTCTTACTATCCTTTCTCTGCTTCCATCTTTGCTTACCGCACACGCAGAAGGTGGTGTTAAACTGTACTTTGAAAGACTTTTCTGGGTTTCGGGACACATTCAACAGTTCCTTTACGCTTCTTTAATGCTGGCGGTCTGGCATGAGCTTAGCGGAAAGAGACTATCCTCTTCACTCCTGACAGCATCAAACCTGCTTCTTTTTACCTTTTCTCTTATTATGCTGGTTGGATTTTTTAGAGATGTGCTTTCATACGAGATGAGGTTTTTATCCGCAGTTTCCTTCGGAGTTGGTATAGGCGTTCCCGTGCTCGTCCACACCTACTGTGTACTCAGACATCTGAGTCTGAACATGAGCGTAGCTACTTTATCTTTGGTTTCCTCTATTAGCGTCTATTATGCAGGAGAGCTTGTTGCTTACGGTGGTATGCAGAGCGACCTTAGAATACCTGCCCACTATCATGGTGTGGTATCTGCGGTAAGTATAGCCTTTATGGGATTTGCTTACTACATGCTTAAAGAAAGGCTCGGGCGTGTGGATTGGGAAAGGATCGCAAAGCTTCAACCCCTTGTTCTTGCTCTGGGTATAAATCTCATAGTGTTGGGCTTTTACATAGCGGGAAGCTTAGGAGCACCCAGAAAGACCTACGGTTTTGAGTACGCAAGAGAAGAAAAGATACTGAGCGCTCTTAACCTATTGGGAATAGGTGGCTTCCTTACCGCCGTTGGTGGGCTCTTTTTCGTACTTTATACCATCAAGAGCCTTATAAAGATTTACAAACATGATAGCGCTCGTTAGTCTGCTTATCTTCCTTAATCTCTGCGCCTTTGCAGAACTTTTGCCTGATGAGAAAAAAACAGTTGGGACATATGTACCAAACATACTTCTTGAGACGCACAGTGGTCAGAAGGTAAAGTTAAAAGAGTTAGCAGACGGCAAGCCTCTGATAATAAACCCCATATATACCAGATGCACCTCCGCATGTCCCCTTATGACGGAGGGATTGAAAAGAGCAATAAGCAATCTGAAGGAAAGTGTAAAGGTCATCTCTCTAACCTTTGATCCAAGAGACACCATTTACGACCTTCAAAGGTTTCACAGCGTACACAAACTGCCGGAGAATTGGGTAGTGGCAAGAAGTGAGCAATCGGAAAAGCTCCTAAGAGCCATAGACTTCCCATACAGGTACGACAAAAGTTTAGGTGAGTTTGACCATCCTAACCTTTATGTAGTCTTGACACCTTCTGGAAAGATCTCAAGGTACATATACGGTGTGAATCCCAAGATCAGAGACTTACAGCTGAGCATACTTGAAGCAAAGAAGGAAGAAGCAAGATTGTCTCCGCTGGAGGGTTTCCTTCTGAGATGTTTCAGGTACGACCCGAGCAGAGGCACTTACGACATAGATTGGTTTTTCATCTTTGATGTGTTGGGAGGACTTCTAACCTTCATCGTAGTTCCCATCCTCGTATGGGGTAGGAATTTATATGAGTTTATACTCAAAAAATCTTGACATCTTGTAAGTGATTACTTATATTTATTTAACTATGATATGTATCGGTGATAAATCTCATAAAGGAGGACAAACATGGTGAAGAGAGCCATCGTAGGCAGTGTGGTTATGGGCCTTGCCCTTTTTGTAGGTTCAAAGGCTCAGCAGAAAGAGGAGCTTCCACCACCTCCACCACTTACCAAGCAAGAGATGGAGAGAGCTAAGGAGATCTACTTTGACAGATGTGCAGGATGCCACGGAGCTTTGAGAAAGGGAGCAACAGGACCAGCGCTAACACCTGACAGAACGAGGAAGTTAGGTACAGAAAATCTCAAGACCTTTATTACCTACGGCACACCAGGCGGTATGCCCGACTGGGGAAGGCAGGGTATACTAACTCCCGAAGAAGTGGACCTCATGGCAAGATTTATCCAGCATGAGCCTCCACCTCCTCCTGAGCTACCCTTAGGTGAGATGAAAAAGTCCTGGAAGGTTTATGTGCCACCTGAAAAGAGACCGAAAAAGCCAGAGCACAACAGGAACTGGCAGAACTTTATGGCTGTGATCCTAAGGGACATAGGGAAAGTGGCGATCATTGACGGAGACACAAAAGAGCTGGTAAGCATAGTTGATACTGGTTATGCGGTTCATATAGCGAGGTATTCCGCATCGGGTAGATACCTTTACACCATAGGAAGGGACGGAAAAGTGGTACTTATAGACCTTTGGATGAAAAAGCCTGACAAGGTTGCGGAGGTAAAGGTATGCTATGACGGAAGGTCCCTTGACACATCCAAGTATAAAGGACCCAAGGGAGACTTTCTTGACAAGCTTGCCATAATAGGGTGCTACTGGCCACCTTCCTTTGTCATAGTGGACGGTCAGACCCTTGAGCCCCTTAAGATAGTTGCTACAAGCGCCTACACTTACGATACCAACGAATTCCTTAGGGAGGCAAGAGTTGCGTCCATAGTAGCGTCCCACCACGACCCCGAATGGGTAGTAAATGTAAAGGAAGCCGGTCAGGTATGGCTCGTAGATTACTCTAACATACACGCACTCAAGATCACTATGATAGAGGCGGAAAGATTCTTACACGACGGTGGATGGGACAGCAGTAAGAGGTACTTCCTTGTTGCTGCTAACTTCAGGGATACCATCTCAGTAGTGGACACTAAGGAGAAAAAGCTCGTTAAAAACATAAAGGTAGGTACAAGACCTCATCCAGGCAGAGGGGCTAACATAGACCATCCTAAGTACGGACCCATATGGTGCACGGGACACCTGGGGGATAACACCATACAGTGCATAGGCACAGACCCCGTAAAGCATCCTCAGTATGCGTGGAAAGTAGTTGCAAAAGTAGAGATGCCAGGAGAAGGTGGTGGAAACCTCTTCATCAAAACCCATCCCAAGTCTTCTAACCTCTGGGCTGACAGAGCTTTGAACAATGATCCCAAACTGCAACGGTCTCTGTTTGTCTTTGACAAGAACACGCTACAGCTCAAAAAGGTCATAGAAATACCACCTGAGTTTGTGGGTAGAGCTGTCCACCTTGAATACAACAAGAACGGAGATGAAGTGTGGGTTGCGGTTTGGGGCAAGAAGAACGAACCTCAAAAGCAGGCGATACTGGTTTATGACGACAAGACCTTACGACTCAAGAAAGTCATAACCGGTGATTGGGTTGCCACACCTACGGGACACTTCAACGTGTACAACACCATGAAGGATATTTACTGATGAAAAGGAAATGCATGCTTATCCTTCTTTTGAGCCTCTCCTTTTCCTTCGGGGGAGGGGAGGAGCTTTACTTGAGATATTGTGCCTCTTGCCACGGTACTGATAGGCTTGGGAAGAGCGCACCTCCCCTTTTCCCTTTTCTTTCCTTTTTTCCATCTGATGAGAAGCTGTATCGCATAATAAAGGAAGGTACCGTAGGCATGCCTGCCTTTGGTGAACTGGGGGAGAAGGAGATAAAGCAGATCGTAGAGTTCATAAAAAAACCTATTGATAAGGAGAAGTTAAAGTGGGACAAAGATAGGATAGTCAAGAGTACTCAGGTACTCCAGTTGAATAAAGTGGAGATAAAAAAATTAAAAGACTATACCCTCGTTGTTGAAAGGGGTAGGGGACTCCTTTGGGTCATGGAGGGGGAAAGGCTTCTGGAGAAGTTTCCCTTTTCTAACATACACGGAGGTATAAAATTTTCAAGGGAAGGAATCGCTTATATACCTTCAAGAGATGGCTGGATAGGAAGGTATGAGGCACAAAGAGGTGAGCTAAAGAAGGTAAGGGTGTGCATATACCTCAGAAATATAGCTCTTTCGCCTGATGAGAAGTATCTTGTAGCAAGCTGTTGGCTACCTTCTGAGCTTATAGTACTTGATAATGAACTAAACTATGTAAAAAACCTTAAGCTTGATGGGACGGTAAGCGCTGTCTACGAGCTGACCTCTCAGAACTCCTTTATTTTCACTTTTAGAGATAGACCTGCGGTAGGTTTCCTTTCCGCAAAGGATCTCAAACTACAGATAAAACCCACAGAAGAGCCTTTGGAAGACTTCGTTATTGATCCCCTTGAGGAGTACCTCATAGGAAGCACGAGGGAAGGGCTTAAGGTCTACTCTCTGATGGATTTAAAGTTGGTTAAAGAGATAAAGGCGGAAGGTATTCCTCATCTTGCCTCCGCATACTTTTGGTATTCCAAGGGTACTTTTTACTTTGCCACACCTCTTTTGAAAAAGCCAGCACTTTCTGTATGGAAAGCCTACGAGTGGGAACCCGTCAAGGACATACCCCTTGAGGGTCAAGGCTTTTTGGCAAGAAGCAACTACCTAACTCCTTATATCTGGGTAGATACCTCCACCGACAGCTTACTACTTCTGGACAAAAGGACCCTTGATGTGCGGAAGATAACTCCCAAGGTAGGAAGTAGGGCTACGCACACAGAGTTTACAGGAGATGGTAGAATAGCTTATGTAAGCCTCTACGGAAGGGAAGGAGCTCTCGTTCTTTACGATGCGGTTAAGCTTAAGAGATTAAAGGATTTCCCTGCAGAACTTCCTGCTGGTAAGTACAACTTTATAAATAAGAAAAGGGAGTTTGAAGGTGCGCAATTAGGCTATCAAGTTTTTATGGAGAAGTGTTGGGGCTGTCATCACCCTACAAAACCAGCCTTTGGACCGGCACTGAGCTGGTCTGCAAGAAACAGGGATAAAGCCCTTCTAATGGCTCAGATAATAGACCCTGAAAATACATACAGGCTCCTTGGCTACTCAAGGAACGCCATGCCAAAGATAGACCTAAAAGGGGAAGAGCTTAAGGCTCTTATGAAATTCATGGAGGTGCTTAAGGATGGCTGGATGGATTGAGATGGTATCCCAGATAAGAAGACCCCACTTAGGTGAAGATGTGTCGGTTTTGGTTTTCAGAGCCTTCAGGGTGTTTATGGGTATCTACCTGGACGATGTCTTGGGACACAAAGGTGCTATAACCCTCTTTCAAAACGCAGGAAGGGAGCTGGGTAAAGAGGTGGGGGAGAAACTTAAGGAAGAAAGCCTTGAAGCTTACCTTGGAAAGGTCATAGACTTTGTGAAGGATGCGAGGATAGGTATTCTTGTACCAGTGGATGTAAACAGGGAAAGGCTTGTGGTTGCTCTTGACGAATGTATAACCTGTGCGGGAATGCCTAACATAGGCAAAAGGATATGTCATTTTGAGGCGGGTTTTGTAGCTGGGATTGTGGAAACCTATACCAACAAAAAGGTGAGGGCATACGAGACCAAGTGCAACGCTCATGGCGAGAACATATGTGAGGTTGTTGTGGAGCTGAACTATGCTTAGAATGACTGAGTATATAAGGGAAACCCTTGAAGGGAAAAAACCGAAAGCCTTTGAAGGTGTCATACTCATATGGAACCTTACCAACAGATGCAATCTTTACTGCAAACACTGTTATTCCTTTGCTAACAAAGATAGAGAGGAACTTACAAGGGAGGAAGCGTCAAACTTTGTACACAAACTCCCTACCCTTGGAGTTAAGTATGCCATACTCTCCGGCGGTGAGCCTCTTTTAAGGGAAGACATCTTTTATGTGGCTAAACTGTTAAAGGAAAAGGGTATAAGAACTTACCTTTCTACCAATGGATTGCTTGTGAAAGACCATCTAAAAGACATAAAGGAAAGTTTTGATTATGTGGGTATAAGCTTAGATGGAAGACCTGAGGTGCATGATTCCTTTAGAGGCAGAAAGTCTTCCTTTTACCTCTCCCTTGATGCCATAAGAGAGTGCTTGAAGGAAGGCATAAAGGTGGGATTAAGGTTTACCCTCACACCCATAACCGCAGGTAGCCTGCCCTTTATATTTGAGCTTGCAGAAAGGGAAGGTATACCTAAGGTCTATGTATCCCATCTTGTGTATTCCGGTAGAGCAAGGAGGCTTTCCGACCTTGAGAAAGAAGACTACAGAAAGTGGGTGGGATTCATAGTGGATAAGGCTTTTGAGTATGTACAGAAGAAGGTCCCTATAGATATAGTCACAGGTAACAACGAGGCAGATGCAGTAGTCCTTTACAGAGAGTTTACCAGGAGATACCCAGACCTTGCAAAAGACCTCTACGAAAGGCTTACGCTTTGGGGTGGAAATCAAGCAGGTGTTAGACTGATGAACATAAACCACCGAGGAGATGTAAAGCCGGATCCCTTTTTCTTCCACAGCGTGGGGAACATAAGGGAAGAGGATCCCGTAAAGATATGGCAAAGGAACGCTCTTTTGAGCTTTCTCAGAGAAAGACCGAGAAGACTAAAGGGCAAGTGCGATAACTGTCCTTACCTTGAGATATGCAACGGGAACTCAAGGGCAAGGGCGTATGCAGTTTTTGGCGATTATGCACAGGAGGATCCTGCATGCTACCTTTGATAGTTTTATTCCTGTTTGTGAGCCTCTCCTTTGGAGAAAAACTCTATGTGGTAGAGCGAGAAAGGGGAGCTATAGCAGTCATAGAGGATGACAGACTCGTTGGAGAGATAGGAGAGCTTGGTAATCTGAATCACGCCACGGTAAAGCTGTGGAAGGGTTTTGCCTTCGTGATAAGCAGAGATGGGTATCTTTCAAAAGTAGATACCCACAAAGACCTATTACTGAAGAAAGTAAAGGTGGGTAATAGCTCAATAGGTTTTGACTTTATAGAAAACGCTGTGGTAGTGGCTAACTACGATCCGGACACGGTAGTCGTGCTTGATGAAGACCTAAAGGTAATCAAGACCATAAAGACAGGTTCAAGGAATGTGGGGATAAAAGGACACAGTAGAGCCTTTGTGTTCTCGCTCATGGATAAAGATGAAGTGTGGCTCGTAGAAGATGGAAACATAATAAAGTTTCGCGTAGAGGGTATGCCCTTTGATGCGCTTTTAAGCGGCG
The DNA here is from genome assembly GCF_900215655.1 of Hydrogenobacter hydrogenophilus. Taxonomy (NCBI): domain Bacteria; kingdom Pseudomonadati; phylum Aquificota; class Aquificia; order Aquificales; family Aquificaceae; genus Hydrogenobacter; species Hydrogenobacter hydrogenophilus. The sequence continues at coordinate 18,594 of NZ_OBEN01000014.1, forward strand.
ATGCTTACCTTGTTGCGTTCTTTAAATCCTCTGGCGTGGGAAGGATAGATATAAAGAAAAGAAAGTACGAGAAGCTGAGCTTTACTTCACAGGGTAAAGATGTGGTTTTTAAGATACCCCATCTTGGCACATGGGGTGTAGTTGGTAGCAAGGCTTACATTCCAGCGGTCGGAGAAAAAAAGATTTACGAGGTGGACCTTCAAAGCCTGCATGTCCTTAGAACTTATGACCTTCCCGGTCTTCCTGTGTTCGTAGTAGTTTCCCCTAATGAAAGGTATGTTGCGATTAACTTCAGCGGAGACAAGGAAGACTATGTGGCTCTTTTAGATGTTTCGGAGGGCAGGCTTACGGAAGTGAAGGCAGGTCAAAGGGTGATGCACCTGCGTTTTTCAAAGGATGGCAGGAAGCTTTATGTATCCTCTTACTTTGATTCTAAGTTAAAAGCCTTTGAAGTTCCAAGTATGAGGCTCGTTTATGAGGTGGGTGTGCCAAACCCATCTGGGATTTTCCGTATAGAGTAAGGAGGTGTTGCCATGGGTAAAGTGTACATAGTAGGTGCAGGACCAGGAGATGTGGAACTTTTAACCCTAAAGGCATACAAACTCATAAAATCTGCAGATGCCATACTTTATGACAGACTCATAAACCAAGAGATACTGTCCTTTGCAAAGCCTAACTGCGAACTCGTGTA
>NZ_OBEN01000015.1 GCF_900215655.1 Hydrogenobacter hydrogenophilus
CTATGAACTTTACGATCTGTTTGTGTTTTTTGTTTCTCATTCTAATATTATCTCCCCATTGTGGGGAGCTTTTTTGCTATTTTTTAAACAGTCTCACTACACCGCCGATGATTGTTTTCAAAACCACAACAGAAGAAAGACCAAAAATACGGAGATTTACAAGCCTTAGCTCAATCTCAGATAGATTACGAATTGCTTTATTCATTCTTTGAATGCTTTGTGTGATAATGTAGATGTCCACGCCCAAGTGTCTGTGATAGTCAAAAAAGAACTTTTGGACTTGTGTTAGATCTGTGTCCTCATCTATGATGCTTTGGAACTCATCAAGATAGAAGACTACCTTACGAAAATCCCGCTCTTTGTACAAAGTAGGGATTATGTAGCGTTTCCAAAAGTCCACATTCAAGATGGTTAAGAACCCTACCCTGTAATTTCCATCGTAATGCATGCCAGCGAAAGAATAGCAAAGAGCCAAAAACTCATCAAGATACATAAAATTATCCACTTCCTTGCCAAAGTAGAAGCTGAGTTTATCACGCTCCAAACCGTCAATGTTTGAGACAACCAAAACGGAAGGTTTTTTAAGATCATCAAGAAGCTTTTTAACAGCGTAGTATGTTTTGCCAGCTCCAGGAGTACCTGTGATGAAAACTATAGCCATGGCTAAAGCCTGAGAAAAGGAATGAGATTTAAAACAAAGCGAATTGTAAGAGCATATGAGAGTATGCCTATAGCTTGTGGTATGCCAGAGTTTGCAAGAAACCAGTTATCAATGTAAAGCGAGGAAAGAGGAGCTATAGGAATAGAAAGAGCAGAAAGCACGCCGAGAATAAAAGCAAGAACACCCTTTAACACAGCAGTAAAGCCACAATAAAACATACACATGTTATAACCTCCTTAAAGGTATTGATTGCCAGAGAAGGAAGACACTGTAAGAGACTAAAAGAGCAGAGAAAAAGCCAAAGGCAACCGCAAGACCCTTAAACACACCCATAAAAAGACTGTCCAAATCCTTCAAAAGATCATCAAACTTAGCTTGAGCCTCTTCACACTGTCTTTTTAGCTCCTCTGTTATAGCATCTGTCAATGTAATGACAGGCTGAACTTCCTGACTGAGAAGATAATTCACATAAGGTATAAATTCTGTTTCATCTACAGTTATGTCTATGTCAGGAAAGACATAAGGAGAAGGCAAAAGCTGAGTTTGTAGCTCAGGAGAAATAAGCAAAGTATCAGGATCAGAAATAGCCCGCCTTATTCTCTCTATCCTCTCTCTTAGCTCAAGGTTAGGATCTAAAGCAGTGTCAGTATCCACATAGGGAAGATTATCAACATAAGGTAGAGTTTGTACCGCAGTTTGAGTATTATCCACCGCATCATTCCAAGACTGCACAATTTGAATTTGTCTTTTTAGGTTTTCCTGCTCATCTTGTGAAAGATCAGGAGGAAGAGTATACTTTACCTCACCACCAATAGAAATTGTAGCACCAGGAGTACGAGGAGAGGGAAGATCAAAACACTCTACGCTATCATCAGTGGAAATCTGAATATAGTCAACATTAAAGCTACCACCACAGAACAAACCAAGCGTAATACCGCATGTAGTCATCTTAGGCTTACCCACATTAAAGGACACTTTACAAGTAACGCTTTTATTCATGCAAACTGTATACCCACCAAAACCGCAGTAGTAAGGACTGCCATATTCTGTATACTTCTTAGCGAGGAAATCAAGATTAATGCCATTATTCCAAACAGGAGAAAAACTAAATAGCATACAAGCATACACCTGAGCTTGCCACCTTGCTATTCCTTCCTGCAGACAGCTGAGAGCAGGCTTACCATAAGATACATTTCCGTAGATATCAGTAAAAGTATAGTGCTGATCAAAAATACAATCAGACTGCGAAATAGAAGGAGGACAACCCCAATTCCGAGAAATTATCCAATAGAGATAAGTAATCATACCATCACTCCGATAGAGGCAATCAACATAAGAAGAGAAGCAATCATTACAACCCGCAACAAGAAACCCACCATAACAAAGCTGATAAGGATTTTCAACAGATGGGAAAGACAACTGAGGCAAAGGAACAGAGAAGTTAAAGTAAGGAACATCTAAAGTCCCAGTGATCTGTTTAATGTACCAATAGAGCCTACGCATCAATGCCAAATGACTTTCTTCCACAAGGTTTACATGTGAAAAGTCTAAAAAGAAAGACTGAACCAGAGAGATACCCAGCTTAGCCAAAAGCTCAAGACCAGACAAAGCACGATTTAAAAGCACATTAAAAGCTTTTGTTTCATTCACCGCACGAAGAGAGTAAGGAACAATAGGAGAAACAGAAGGATACACCTCAGATATCACAAGCTGAGTTTGTAGTGTATCAAGTAGCAACTGACGAGTAGCAGACTGCAAAGCACTTGCCTTAGAAAGAACACCAGAAGAGCCAGACTGAAGAGCAGAAATGTATTCATCAGCACTACGCCTAAATGCACTTAAGCTTTGCTCATAGCTCTGTCTTGAAATGTGCAAATTATCTATAGCAGTTTGCTCTATTGTAGTAGACCTTTGCCACATTTCCTCTAATATCTGAAGCTGTTCATCATAAGCTTGGGACTTTTGCCACATCATCTCAAGCTGATAAAGTACATCATCATTAGAAACCTTAGGCATCTCAGGTATCACAGGAGCAACCACTACATTCACACGAGCAAAGGCAAACGCAAAAAGAAGGAGAAAGAAGAAAAGCCAACGCATGGCTAACGCCTGAAGATGATAAAGTAGGAGAGAATGGTAGCGAAGATAATCCAAGCTGTTTTCATTGCAACCAATAGAGAAACCATAACGGGATTGCCTGCAATGTCTATAGCTGTATTAACGAAGGGAGGGAGATTGACAGGTATAGGTGGTGGAGGAGTACCACCCACATTGAGAGAGAAGCCCTGAAGGAACTGAAAAATTGATGTATTCTTAGCAGAATTTACAAAATCTTGTAGGACTTGCTCTATTGTATCACAAGAACAAGCACCGCAATAGCTATTATCTACTATTTGCATTTGATTTCTTTCCCTACATACGCACGCTTGTTTACCGCCTACATCTTCAAAACCACATTGAAGAGCAAAGGCTAAAAAGGGAAGAAGGAGAAGAAAGAGTAGCCTCATTTTTCACCACTCCTTCTAAGAGCATTACCCACTATGACAGAAGCAAGAAGACCCATAACAGTAGCAAGTCCAATGCCAAGTCCGAGGAGATGAATTTTAAAGTCCTTAAGTGTTTCATTGAGCTGATTAAGAGCCAACACATAGTCCGCACACTCACACTGAGACTGAGCAAATACAAAACCAAACATCAAAAGAAACAACAAAACCATCATGCCCAAACCCTCAATATGAAAAATCCAGATGCGAGAAGCCCAAAAGCAAAACCAACACCAACAAAAATATTTAAAAATGCTTGCTTGATGCCAGTAAGTGTGTTTTTCAAATCCCAAACAGTAGAACATGGAGATGGAGAAGTAGAACCACCACCAGCACCACCTGAAGGAGGAGAAGGAGCAAAAGGATCAGATGGATAATTGCTACAGTCAAAAAGAATGCAAGAGCACTGCCAAGAAGAGCCATTTAAAACACAGTCATAAACAACATCTGAAGAAGAAGCACGAGAAGAGCAATAATTATTCACATCTTCCTGTGTCAGATCACCTTGAGGATAAACAGGATAAGCTCCCATCTCACCGTAGCATATACAACCGCTATAAGTAGTATTGCTGTCTATGTGAAAGGTAGACCAAACACAAGCAAAGGCAAAATGAGGCAGGGAGAACCCCGCCCCAAGCACAAGCAGTAGGAGTAGACGATTAAGCTTTGCCAAGAGCACGCTTGATGATTTTGTAGGTAACGAAGAAAATCAAAATGGAAGCTACAGCACCAAGCAAACCTTGAACACCAGAAACAAGACCAGATACGGCCTGTTGAGCTTGCTGAAGTATATCCATCTCTTACACCTCCTTAAGAGTTTTTAAACTTTGGTTAGATGAATTGTTAGCTGACTGATTAGCTAATTGGTTAAAGTGTTTGATAGCTATCTCATAAACTGTATGCCAATAATAAGCATCTTCTTTGCCCTTAGTCCAATCCACAGGGAAAGGTAAGCCTTCCATCTCTTCAACCATAGCAAGTATTAGCTTTTTGACATGAGCTTTTTCATCTTTAAACAAGTCCAAAAGACCAGCAACACCGCCGTAGTAAGCCTTTATAAGCTTTGACTTTCTCATGATTACAACCTCTTCAAAATCCATATGGGAATAGTAAAGACCCACACGAGGAAGAAAGCCCCAGTAAAGAAAGGCACAGACCCCATAAACGCGGTACCGAAAGCTGAAACCATCATATTAGCTACAGACTGAGGATCCATTACTTTTTCTCCTTGTCTTTGACAACATCAAAAGGCACATCAAAATCAAAACCAGATGAAGCAGAAAGAGGATCACCGAGAGAAATGTTTATGCCAGAGATGGGAACATCAAGCACGGTATTTGGAACTATAGACATAGTCAAAGGAGCAGAAACAACCAAATAGAGAGGAAACTCAGGACGCTCATTAAAAAGCTGTCCGTATAACTGATATATAGCTCCCTGTCTACCATTCTTTTCCCAAGTCCTTCTTTTTTCCACAAGAAGGACTTTTAACTTGAGAGGAGAACCCATGCCACCTGTCATATCACACCCCCTTTAGTTAGTTAAGACTAAAGTAAGAAAAAACAAAAAATAATGCAAATAAGCACACACCTTTAAGTAGTTAACAGTTTGAATTTAGGACTAAGTGAAGACTGTTTATCACTTAAAAATTAAACTGTATTCAACTTAGAGAGAAAAAAGGAGGATCACGCTCAAAACCTACACAGTCATAGAAACCCTTGAAGAACTCAGAAAAAGGAATAGAGAAAGTCAAAAAGTACACACGATAAAAGTCGTAAAGATTTAACCAGCCAAGCAAAGATGAAGATGAAGAGAAAGAAGGACGAATAAAATTTCTACTCATAGAGAATAGACGCACACGAAAGTACCACATAAGGCATGTAGAAAGACGCACACGCACCTTATTATCACGCAAAGAAAAAGCCCAGTATTTGTGAGCAGACTTAACCAAGTACTTCAAGAGATAAGCTTTTATCTTTTCTGTGTCTCTACCAATAAACTTGACATCTACACCTTGAAAAGCAGAAAGATTAGAAGAGAAAGAACGCCACCAACTATATATACGCTCAATGCTAACGAAAGGGAAAGATGCTAATATGTGAACATGAGGATAACCATCTTCATGAACCTCTATAACCCAAAAGTACCGAAAATTCTTATATCCCTTCTTTCTAAGATATGCCCTAAAACGCTGAAAGAAGTCAGAAAGCCAGAAGCCAATATTAGCCCATACATAGGTTAAATCCCAAGAACGGGACAAAGTAAGAGTGATGAGCACCCAGTTAAGAGCAGGTATGTTTATATGCTTTATCCAAGAATAATAAGTCTTTGAAAAATAACGCAAACGAATAGGACGCACCGCATATTTACCATTGAAAAAGACAGGGACTTTTTGAAGCTTTTGAAGATACCAAACAGGATACAACTTAGCAAGCTGAACCGCATTATGAGAAAGACGCACCTGTCTACCTTGCCATTCTGAAGTTAGGACATCTAAAAAGTCAGTATCCAGCTCATTAAGGGAATACTCAAGCAAATCCACAGAAAAAAGATAAAGAAAGGAACAGCAAAAAGAATAGTAAAAGATAATGCTATCTTGGAACTGTTTTAGACTTTATCTTTCACACCTTCCAAATTTAGCTATAAATGACAATATGATATAAATCATATAGAAAGGACTTGACACCAGAAGATAATGGTAGTATGCAATACACGAGCGTAAAGGGTAAAAGGTTAAAACTCATAATAAGCGAGGAGGAGATAAAAAAAAGAGTGAAGGAACTTGCCAAAACTATAGAGCATGACTTTGGAGAACCTTTTATTGCCATAGGGCTTCTTAAAGGATCCTTTGTATTCTTGGCTGATTTAGTTAGATACATAAACACGCTTGTGAAGATAGACTTTATGTGGGTATCTAGCTACGGCTCTGGTACTTTGAGCGAAGGTCATGTGAAGATAGTGAAGGACTTGAGTATGGATATAGAAGGACAAAAGGTGCTTTTGGTAGACGATATTTTGGATACTGGCTATACGCTCAAGGAGATAAAAAGCATCTTAAGTATGCGAGAACCCAAGATGCTAAGAACATGCGTACTTCTTGATAAGTACGAAAGGAGAAAGGTAGATGTTGAGGTAGAGTATGTGGGATTTAAAGTGCCAGATGCATTTCTTGTGGGCTACGGGCTTGACTGGGACGAGGAGGGTAGAAACCTAAGGGGCATTTACGCTGTAGAGGGAGTATAACCTTTTTGTTGCAACACTGTTGCAACATGCAACACATTCTCTAAACCTTTAGTAGAAAAATCCTCAGAACTGTAAGCTTTTTTTGATCACTTTTTTGGCACGAAATTTGCATGAATATTGAGTGTAAATCCAAAAAGGAGGTGGTTGCGATGGCGACCCTTAGCAAACTTAAAGAGCTCATGTCAATTCCTGGCGCAATAGCGGCAGGTGAGTTTTCTGACGATGGCAGGCTTCTTGCCTATTATGGAGATATTGATGAGAAGTCTGCGGAGATAGCTGCTATGATGTGTGCTGCTAACAAGCTCATGGGCAACATGCAGGCAAAGGGCTGGAGCGCATACACAGGTCAGGGTGGTTTTTACCCTGTGATGGGCTTTGCTGTAGCAGGTGGTAAATACGCAGCGTGCATTATGGGTAATGTGGGCGTATTTGTAGAGCTTGATAAGGCAGACTTTGACAAAGTATTTGAAACACTTTCTAAATACATCTAAGGAGGTGTAGCCATGGCGAACTTGGACAGGCTTATGAGCATAAAAGGTGTATGGGCAGCGGGCGAGTTTTCTCCCGATGGCAAACTGCTTGCTTACAAAGGCAACATATCAGAAGAACATGCTGCAATGGCAGCTATGATGTGTGCAGCCAACACCATGATGGCGGAGATGCAAACCCAAGGATATACCGCTTTCTCCGGTCAGGAGTGGACTCCTCTCATAGGCTGGGCACTAACTGGTCCTAAGTACTCAGTGTGCGTGGTGGGTAATGTGGGAGTTTTCGTGAACAACGATGAGGTATCCTTCAACGAGGTCTTCAAGGCTCTAAGGGAAGAAGCAGGTAAATAAGCATTTCCCTCTCTCTTCCTTTCTTTTTTTCTTTTTTTGGAGGTCTATGATGTACAAATTTCTGTCTGAGGATTGGATAAAGGCTTACATGGAAGAGTGGAACAAAAATGATAAGCTCAAAAGCGAACTCAAAGACTTTTCCGCTACCATAAAGTACTACATAGAGGGCAGAGAAGATGATGCGGTGGAGCTTATAGTGGAAAATGGTATAGCCAATAGTGCTGGAAAGGCTAATGGTCAGGCATATGACTTTGAGATGTGGGCAAGCCTTGAAAATTGGAAAAAGCTTGCAACAGGTGAGATGGGACCCAAAGCAGCCATGCTTACCAAAAGGCTCAAATTCAAAGGCTCCATGATCACCGCCATGAAGTACATGGGACCCTTTGAGGAAAGCCTAAGAATGATGGGCAGAGTTCCCACAGACTGGAATGTATAATCTTCTCTATGGACCTGAGCATATTTGACTCCCTTTACGAGGGGGTCCTTGTCATAAACAAAGATAGAAAGGTAGTTTATTTCAACCCTTCCGCTCAGGAATTACTTGGGGGAAATCTAAAGATAGGTATATCCTGCAGAGGGCTTTTTTCCATTTGCTCCTTTTGTCCTATGGATTATGTCTTAGAGGAAAGTCAGGCGGTACAGGTTTATGATGTACAAACACCTACTGACAGGCATGTGTGCTGGAGCATGAACCCTATACAAGATGGATCAATGGTTATAGAGCTTTTCAGAGATGTGAGCAATGTGGTAAACTGCATCATAGAGGCAGAAAGACAAAGGACCTACAAAGAAGCCATACTAAACTCCATTGTAGAAGCCATACTTGTGTTAGACAATGAGGGTAGGGTCTTAGAACATAACAGCATAGCTCAGAGGGTGCTCTGTAGGGACGAAAAGGAAAGCCTTATAGGTAAGAACCTAAAGGACTTAGTAGACCTTAGCTTAGAGGAACTGCCACCTGAGGGAGAGCGCACTGATGTTTATATTCACACACCCTGTGGGAAGCAAAAAGCTTCTGTGCTCATCTCACCCATGAAATTGGGCTTTGGTTATGTGGTGTCTTTTTACGTGATCCAAGAGGTTAGCACATGCGCAGTAGGGGAGGAGGACACCATCATCTCCAAAAACCCTGCGGTAGTAAAAGCCATAGAATTGGCAAAAACGGTAGCGGAGTATGACACCAATGTATTAATAGAGGGAGAGACAGGCACAGGTAAAAGCTTACTTGCTAAGTACATACACTACTTATCACCGCGCAGGGATAAACCCTTTGTAAAGATAAACTGCACCGCCATACCAGAGGGTCTGTTGGAGGCAGAACTATTCGGCTATGCAAAAGGAGCCTTTACAGGAGCACTAAGGGACAAACCCGGCAAGGTAGAGATAGCGGATGGTGGTACTTTACTACTTGATGAAATAGGTGATATGCCCCTTTCTCTTCAGGCAAAGATCTTACATCTTGTGCAGGACAAAGAGTTTGAAAGGCTTGGAGATACCAAAACCAGAAAAGCCAATGTGCGCATAATAGCTACCACCAACAAAAACCTTAAGGAGCTTGTCAAAAAAGGACAGTTTCGTGAGGACCTCTACTATAGGTTAAATGTGGTAAGGATATGGCTTCCTCCTTTAAGGGAAAGAAAGGAAGATTTGCCACTGCTAATAAACCACTTTGTGGAAAAGTTCTCAAAAAAGTACTCAAAGAGGATAAAAAGACTGTCTGCAGAGGCTGTAAAGATCTTGCTGTCATATGACTTTCCGGGCAATGTGAGAGAGCTTGAAAACATCATAGAGCGAGCGGCCATCACCTGCAGAGGAAGCATCATAAAACCCGAAGACCTCCAAATAGAGACTCAAGAAAGTTCCCATGTGGAAGAAGACAAAGAGAGGATAAGGCGCGTGCTTGAACAGACAGGCTGGAACAAAAGCCTTGCAGCAAAAGTTTTAGGCATGCACAGGACCACTCTCTGGAGGAAGATGAAAGAGTTAGGCATAGGTAAGTGAGCCTTTCTCAGGTTAAAATTAGATGTAGGAGGTAGCCTCTATGATTCCTTACGAAGATGCGCTTTCTACAGTCCTTGAACACACAAAGGTGATAGATACAGAGAGAGTGTTTATCCAAGAGTAATAAGTCCTTGAAAAATAACGCAAACGAATAGGACGCACAGCATATTTGCCATTGAAAAAAAACAGGGACACTGCGAAGTTTCCTAAGATACCAAACAGGATATAACTTAGCTAACTGAACCGCATTATGTGAAAGACGCACCTGTCTACCTTGCCATTCTGAAGTTAGGACATCTAAAAGATCAGTATCAAGCTCATTAAGGGAATACTCAAGCAAATCCACAGAAAAAAGATAAAGAAAGACGGAAGGTAAGAAAAGGTTAAAGATAGTGTTATCCTAAGACTGTTTTAGAGTTTATATTTGACACCTTCCAAATTTAGCTATAAATGACAATATGATATAAATCATATAAAAAGGACTTGACAAGATGTTAGTATAGTGGTATGCAATACACGAGCGTAAAGGGTAAAAGGTTAAAACTCATAATAAGCGAAGGAGGAGATAAAAAAAAGAGTGAAGGAACTTGCCAAAACTATAGAGCATGACTTTGGAGAACCTTTTATTGCCATAGGGCTTCTTAAAGGATCCTTTGTATTCTTGGCTGATTTAGTTAGATACATAAACACGCTTGTGAAGATAGACTTTATGTGGGTATCTAGCTACGGCTCTGGTACTTTGAGCGAAGGTCATGTGAAGATAGTGAAGGACTTGAGTATGGATATAGAAGGACAAAAGGTGCTTTTAGTGGACGATATTTTGGATACTGGCTATACGCTCAAGGAGATAAAAAGTATTTTAAGTATGCGAGAACCCAAGATGCTAAGAACATGCGTACTTCTTGATAAGTACGAAAGGAGAAAGGTAGATGTTGAGGTAGAGTATGTTGGATTCAAAGTTCCAGATGCTTTTCTTGTGGGCTACGGGCTTGACTGGGACGAGGAGGGTAGAAACCTAAGGGGCATTTACGCAGTGGAGGAAATCTAAATCTAAAGCTTTTTTCAATATGAATTGAGCACTGCCTTCTATACCGAGTTTTTCCACATCTACTTCCTCCCACCCTTGCCTTCTGAACCACCTTATCTGTCTTTTGGCATAATCTTTTGTGTTTTTCACTATATTCTTCACTGCTTCCTCTAAGCTTATCAAACCTTTCAGATAAGGTATTAACTCCTTGTATCCTATAGCCTGTTGTGAGGTCAGGAAGTTCTCAAAACCCATGTCCAAGAGTTTTTTTACCTCATCAACTAAGCCTTTTTCAAGCATCTGCACTACTCTTTTCTCTATATTGCGGGAAAGGCTTTCCCAACTTAGTTTTGTGTAAAAACCTTTAAACTCAAAGCGTGGTGCCCCCCACCTGTGGAAAGACGAAAAGGGTCTGCCTGTCTGAAGGAAGACCTCCAAAGCCCTCACTATCCTCCTGCTATCCTGTGGCGATATCTTCATGGCGTATTTTTTATCAACCACCTTTAGCTTTTCGTAAAGGTAAGCACTGCCCTTTCTTCCTGCTATTGAGTAAAGTCTTTGTCTAAGGGACCAATCGGGTGGAGGCGTTTCTTCTATACCATACAGAAGTGCCTGTATGTAAAGGTATGTGCCACCGCATACTATAGGGACCTTTTTCCTTCCCTTTATGTCTTCTATGGCTTTTACAGACATTTCCTCAAAAATTTTTGCGTCAAAGACCTCACCTGGCTCAAGTATATCAACAAGATGGTGTTTTACCACTTTCATACATTCTACAGGTTTTGCTGTGCCTATGTCCATGTACTTATAAACACTCATAGAATCGGCGCTTATTATCTCACCATTAAGAGCCTGAGCAACCAGGCAAGCTATTGAAGACTTCCCACTTGCTGTAGGACCACCTATTACCAGTAGCATGCTATAATTTAAATATTATGTTTGACCTGCTAATAGAAAGGTTTAATAAGAGTCTCTCTAAGCTAAGTAGCACAAGAAAAATTACCGAAAAGCAAGTTAACGATGTTCTCAGAGAAATAAGAACTGCGCTTTTGGAAGCGGATGTGGATTATGATGTTGCAAAAGCTTTTCTCAAAAGGGTAAGGGAAAGAGTGCTGACTGAAGACCTCAAAAAGAACATCTCACCCACCGACAGTATAGTGCTTACCGTATACGAAGAGCTGACTAACATACTGGGTGGAGAAAAAGCGGACATAAAGAAGGGAACTGTGCTTTTTGTAGGTTTGCAAGGTACAGGCAAAACTACCACTATAGGTAAAGTAGCTCATTTTCTCAAAAACCAAGGCTTTAAAGTGGCTGTTGCTTCAACAGATGTGAGAAGACCCGCAGCCATGCTACAGCTGGAAAAGCTTGCAGAAAGGGTAGGCGTCCCTTACTACCGCTTTGATGAAACCTCACCCGTGAGTATAGCTGTCAAATCAAAGGAAAGGGCTTTAAAGGAAGGAATGGATTACCTACTTCTTGACACCGCAGGAAGATTGCACGTGGACGAAGAGCTCATGCAAGAACTCAAGCAGATAAAGGAAGCAGTGAAGCCTTCAGAAGTGCTCTACGTTGCTGACGCTATGCAAGGACAAGAAGCTCTGCGCGTGGCAAAGGTCTTTCACGAAACTGTTCCACTGACTGGGGTTATTCTTACCAAGATGGACGGAGACGCACGAGGTGGAGTAGCTCTTTCTGTGAAGTCCGCTATAGGTGTGCCCATAAAGTTCGTAGGTGTTGGAGAAAAGATAGAGGACTTAGAAGTTTTTTATCCTGACAGGATAGCTCAGAGAATTTTGGGACTTGGAGACATACAAAGTCTTGCAGAAAAAGCCCAGCAAGTCATACCAGAAGATGAGGCTCAGGTGCTTGCTACAAAGATCATGAGAGGAGAGTTTGACCTTGAGGACATGCTCAAGCAGATAAGGTTTATAAAGAGTATGGGACCCTTAGACAAACTTCTGGGTATGTTGCCGGGAATAGGTGCACAACTAAAGAATGTGAAGATAGACGAAAAGAAGTTCAAGAAGACAGAAGCCATAATCCTCTCCATGACGAAAGAGGAAAGAAAAAATCCCAAGATCATCAATATGAGTAGGAAAGTAAGGATAGCAAAAGGTAGCGGTACCACTGTAGGAGATGTGAACAAGGTTTTAAAAGAGTACGAGGAGATGAAGAAGGCAATAAAGAGTATGAGAGGGCTTCTATCTGGCGGTTCTCTACCCAAATTCCCCTTTAGGTTTTAATGACCCTCTATCTCTTTGAGTGTCTCTCTATACTCTTGTTTGTCTCTTATGCTTATAGCTTGATTTATGATTGATAAAGCTTCTTCCTTCCTACCCTGTTTGAAAAGAACCCACGCCAAGTTGTTAAGTATGTCAGGTTCCTGTGGTTTTAGACGCAGAGCTTTTCTGTATTCTTCTTCTGCTTTTTTGTAATTGCCTTCCTTTGCGTAAACATTGCCCAAGTTAAAATACGCTTCCCACATGCCTTTGTCCTTTTGTATAGCTTTTTTGTACTCCTCTTTAGCTAATTTTAGGTCTCCTTTCTTTTCGTATATGTAGCCTAAGTTCAGGTGTTCTTGTGCGCTCAGACTATCCTCAAGAATGACTATCCTTGGAACTCCGCAAGAAAATACAAAAGCTAAGGTAAGGATCAGGAACTTTTTCATATATGAGCCTTTATTTGTTCGTATCCAAACATAAATCCGTGCCCAAGCTGTGCGCCTAATCTGTTTGCCAGTTCTAGCTTCTCTGTGGTATCTATTTTCTTGAAACATACCTTTGATCCGTAGTACTTTACCAGCTCCACCGCTCTTTTTACATCTTCCTTTTTGGCTTTTGTGTAAAATTCGTCACTAAAGAACACATAATCGAAAGCTCCAAACATTAAATCTTTAAGTTCATAACCTATGGTGGTAAAATCGTCCAAGGCTATGCCCAATCCACACTTTTTTACCCTATTTCTGTAAATATACAGGTTCTTAAGTCCCATACCCATAGGGAGGTTTACTACCAGATTCTTCCCGTATAAAGGGAGGCTCTCTATGTTTATAGATATGGGAAGATTTATAAAGAGTATGCCCTTTTTATCCAAAGATTTTAGCGCTTCTAAAACAGCCATTTCTATCTTCATTTTCAGGTCTCTGTTAGCAATTTCTGTAAAGCTTACTTCTTCATCGCCGTAAAGTACTCTTGAAACAACTCTGTATCCATGTAAGTTTCCCGTATCCAGTTCCACGACATTTTCTAAAAGAGCATAAACCTTTAAGTTTTTTCTATCTTCAACGTATAGCATTCTAAGAAAAAACTATGCCAAATGTGAATTGTGGTCAAGTTTCTATTAATATCTTTGCTATTTTCTCTACAAGAGACGAGTTTGGCTCGGGAGAAGGTTTGGCAAAAAGAAAGCCTTGAGCGTAATCTACACCTGCATGTCTCAACCACTCAAGCTCTTCTTTCTTTTCTATGCCTTCACACACAACCCTAATGTTTTCCGTATGAGCCATCTGTATCAGATGGTTTACTATAACCTTCTTGAAGTTATTTTTGTGTATGTCCCTAATTAGCTCCATGTCTATCTTTATGTAGTCAGGTTTAAGCTCTGAAAGATAAAAAAGACCAGAATAGCCACTGCCTACATCGTCAAGGGCAACCTTAACTCCTTCCTCTTTCAGAAAGCTTATAAAGTTCCTGACAACGCTCAGTCTTAGCTCTTCGTATTCAGTTAGCTCTATAACTACTCTTGAAGGTTGAAGGTTATAAGATAAAGCGGTTGATATAAAATCGCCAAAGACTTTGAAAGGGTCTGTTAAGAACCGAGGGTGGAAGTTTATAAACAGTTTTGTATTACCTTTGAGTTTTTCGCTTGCAGATTTTATGGCTTTAGTTCTACAAAAGTCCTCCGTATAAGCAGAAGTGGACTTTCCTATACTAAGAAGGTCTGTGATCTTTATAGGTGGCCTGCAAAGAGCTTCGTAAGCAAATACTTTTCCCGTTTTAAGGTCGATTATAGGATGGAAAAGAATGTTTACTTCATAAAACACATCACTTATGACTGTGTGTATAAGCCTGTCCGCAAGTTCTTCTAAATTTACCGTATTGGGCACTTCTCTGATCAAATAAAATGCGTCTATCTTCGTGTTGTCATCAACATCTTTTAAGAGATATCTAAAACCTTTTAACATTTCTTTATCTATGTCTAATAGAAGCTCAAGAAGATCCTCCCCTCTCTGTGCAAAAACTAATACCGCTGAGCCTACCACCTGATAATAGAGCCCATAGTGTTTAATTGTTTCTGAAAACATCTTTGCTGTATCTTCTGAATATGTGAAAATCACAAGGAGCTTCTTTACCACCTTTAAAAATTATACACGCTTAATAAGTTCTTTTATCTGCCTTTTTATGTCTTCTTCTTTCATCTTTACGCTCCTGCCATGTCCCGGGAGTATCCATTCAAACCTGAAGTGAAGAAGCTTTTCTAAGGATCTTATCTGCTCTTCCCATGAGTACCAACAGTATTCTTTTGATGCATGCAAGCTTTTTTTGGATGGAGAGTACCAAAGATGATCTCCTGTGAAGAGGAAGTTCCTGTAGAGTGCTACCGTATGGCCTGCTGTATGTCCGGGTGTGGGTATTAGTGTGAACTCTCCAATGGACACAGGTTGGTCTCCACTGAGTATTATATCGGCATGGGGATAAGCGTGTGCATCCTTTTCGTGTATGATCACCTTTGCGGAAAAAGCCTTTGCATAAAACTCTGCATCCGCTACATCATCCTCATGCGTTAAAAAGATGTATTTGATACCGCCAAGTTTTTTAATATTTCTCAGAAGATGTGCATTTTCCCGTGGGCTATCTATCATCCAGTTGCCTTCAGGATGCAGAACAAAGTAGCTCATAGCACCGTAAGATTTTCTTGAAGAAAGGCCACATCTATAAACACCATCTTCTATTTGTATAGGAAACTTTTCTATCACTTGGCGTATACCCTCTTTTTTCAAGGTTCCTATAGCGGAAACAGGGCATGATAGCAAAGCCATAAGAGCTTTTTCCCTCTCCTCTTGCTCTTGGGGTTGTTTTACCACACAGGCAGTGCCTTTACCGTCTCCAAAAATAGAAGGTGCAATCTCTCTGCAGATATCACAGTCTATACAGCTTGCATCGACAAAAAAGTCTCCTGGTACATTGCAATCGAGCCTCTTCTTTATATTCGCCATACTTTAATAATTTCTTCCTTTAACTTAGCAGGTGTTATAATTAATACGGTTTCTACATAAACGGGATAAACCAAATACCCCTTTTGAAGGTACATGTAAAGTAGGATAGTGCTTTCTACTCCACCGCTAAAAGGTACTGTTATCCTAACACTTGTCCAAATTTATGATCTCCCCTGTCATACTTTGGGCATCAAGCAAAAACTCAGTGAGTGCCACCACTATGGAAAAATGAAAATGTGAAAACCTATCCTTCTTACACCCGTTATGAGCACTCTCTTCATACTGCAGTATATTTTACGCCCAGAAAACTCGTTTTTAACAATCTGAGACTGTTTAAAAAATAGCAAAAAAGCTCCCCACAATGGGGAGATAATATTAGAATGAGAAACAAAAAACACAAACAGATCGTAAAGTTCATAG
>NZ_OBEN01000016.1 GCF_900215655.1 Hydrogenobacter hydrogenophilus
TGGTGCTTTGGGGGATTTACTTATTTTTTGAGCTTTTGAGGGCTGTTTTTAGAAATCAAGTTTTGTCAATGCTCTGGGATTTTTCAAACAGCCTCGCGGTGTAGTTGTCAAAAAGAGCATACTTAAATATGATCCTGTTATTTTTGTTCTATATCGCAGTGCCTTAGTTGAGCATATGAAAGGCGTTCGTGGGCGTCCTCCTGTCATGCTTTTTGTAGGTTTTATTGTTTTGTTCTTTTCTCTCTATCAGCTCTTTGGCTACTTCCACAGAAGCGGTGGCGTTCTTCCCAAGGTTCAGGCTCAAGTTCAGCAAGTTGAAAATAAAAGCTCAAATAATGAAAAAGCCTATCTTTCCTATCCTTATTATCCTTCTCAGCTTCAGCCTTCTCAGTCTCAGCGTCAGCCACAGCCACAGCTACAGTCTCAGTCTCAGCCTCAGCCTTCAAATTCTCTATCTTCAAGCGGTTATTATTACATTGAGGTAGACACATCGGCTAAAGAGCCACTACAGGAGCCACAGCCTACTGTTAAGGAAATTCCATAGTTAAAATTAACATGGTACCAGTGATAAAATTAAGTAAAAAATTATAATCCCTTGCAGTCCGTTAGGACTGCAAGGTGCGGGGTGGGTGGGAGTTTGAGGGAGGGAGGGGCTCGCCTTAGCTCCTCCCTCCCTCATCTCTTCTGGCTGGTATCCTTAGGCTCGGGCAGGAGCGTAAGCGTCTGCCGAGCCGATAGGTGGGCTTGTATAATATTACACATAAATCGAAACTTTTGGGGGTGTAGATATGGGTCTTTATGATAGGGACTATATGAGAAAGGATTGGGACAAGAAAGGAAAGGAAGGGCATCGTATCCTTTCTGCTATATCTGAGCTTTTTGACAAGTTATCGGATAAGTTTCCTGTAAATGATCCTATAAAGCCTAAATCTGTACCTTCTTATACTCCCTCTAAGCCTCTCCTCTATCTTATTTTCTCTTTGATGTTCCTTTCTTTTGTTCTTCTTCTGTATATTCTTCTCAGTTCCTTATGAAGTTTTTCACTTTGACTTTTCCGTTTCTTATCTTCCATGAAGCTAATCCTCTTAGTTCTATTCTCTCTCCTTTTCTCACTCTTTCCCTTATCTCCTCTATCAAAGCTTTTATTATCTCCTCTACTGTCTCTGTCTTTGTCATTCCAAGCCTTTCAGCTATTATCTTAGCCAATGTCTTTCTGTTGTGTTTCATTGTTTGCCTCCTCTAAGCATTCTAACCATGACAAATCGTATAATGTTTTGTTTTTCAGTGCGTAGTATATCCATTCTAAAACCTTGCTGGCAGTCTTCATTATTGCTTTCTTCTTCTTCTTTACTCCTCTTTCTATCAGCTTTTCGTAGTATCTCTTTACTTCGTTCTCGTGTCTGAGGTTTTGGACTACATACATGTAAAGTATTTTCCTTATGTGCTTGTTATTGTATGTTCTTCTTTCTTTCTCACTTTTTCCTGACTGTGCGGGTGCGTTTGCAAGTCCCATATATTTTTTAAATTTCTTGACATTTTTAAACCTTGTGATATCTCCGTATGTTGCAATCAGATAGCCTGCCGTTTTCCTAAAGCCAAAACTTCTTAACACTTCTGCATCTTCCTTAAAGTACTTCTTCAAAAACTCCTCTATTGCTTCCTCTACATCTTTTAGCATTTCCTCAAGGTATAAAAGCTTGTCCCTTTGTTCCTTGATTATCCACTTTAAGGCTTTAAATCCCATCATCGTGGAGTATTCCTGTTCTTGCCTGTTCTTTACAATTCTCCATAGCTTTGTCTTTGGTTGGTATCTTAGGCTTGGATATTCTGTTTCTACAAGCTGTCTTAAATAGTTCATAGTTCCGTTTATTTCCTTTAGCAGTCTTTCCCTGTGTGTGATTAGCTGTTTCAGTTCAAAAATTACCAAGTCCTTTAGTTCAATCTCCCTTGTTGGTAATCCTGCTATTCCGTACAGTGCTAAGTTCTCTGCATCTTTTTTGTCCGTTTTCTTTCCTCCCTTTAGTTTTATCCACTGGTTAAATCTTCCTCCATCTACTAAAAATACTCTGTAGCCACTTTCAAGGAAAAACTTTATAAGTGGTATTGCGTATATCCCTGTTTGTTCTATGTAGATATTCACAATTTCTCCTTGTCTTCTTAAAACTTCTATATCTCCTCTTATCCAATGCATGCCTGTATAGTCTATCTTTTGCTGGTCTTCTTTTAGCTTGTTTCCATTCCTTAGTATTGCATAGTTAAACTTTTCCTTTGATACGTCTACTCCTACATGCAAGGTTTCCATTTTTTTGCCTCCTCCTAACCATTCTTTATGGGTTCGGCTTATGCCGTCCCAAACCTACCATCATTAGGTTGAAGGCGGGAGATCCCCTCCCAAGATGCAATATGAGGCATATAAGCCTCATAGAATGATATGGGTTGAGGATCTCCCATTAATAGTCCATAAAGGACTATTTCTAAAACTACTTTTCACTAAAATGGAAACTTTAACTTTAAACTTATTCATGTATAAAAGAATAGAATGATTATATGATACTCTTTTACAGAAGGGGTGGACTTGGAGACACACTGCTCACCTTTCCAGTACTTGAGATACTCAAGAAAAGGGGCGAGCGTATATTTGCGGTAGGTAATACAGACTACCTAAAAATAGCCAAGGAGGTGGGGTGGATTGATGAGATGCACTACGAAATACCAGAAGGAAGCTTTAGCAGGGTCATAAAGGTGTCTGTGGATGGAAATGTAAAGCCTTTTCCAGAAAGGAGAATCTGGATAGTGGATCACTACCTTGAGAGCTTGGGATTGAAAGATAACTACTCTGACACACTATATCTAAAACCTATACGGGACAATCCCTTCAAAGGCAAGGCGGTTATACATCCTTCCAGCGGTTCAAAAGCCAAAAACCCCCCTATAGAGCTCTTTTTACGCATAGAAGAGTACCTAAAAAGACATGGTTATCAGGTTATTTACTTTGTAGGGGAAGCGGATGAGTGGGTAAAGGATTTTGTTTCTGAGTTTTACCAAAGCACAGACCCTCTTGAAATAGCTAAAGCACTAAAAGAAGCCAGACTATTTATAGGAAACGACAGTGGTATATCTCATTTAGCTTCTTATGTAGGTGTTCCAACTTTTGTTTTCTACGGTCCCACAGACCCTATAGTTTGGAGACCTATAGGCAGAAAGGTATTTCAAATAAGCTTAAACCTCTACTGCAGTCCTTGCTTTCCCAACACCTGCAGGGAAAGACCTTGTTTAAATGTGGAAGAACTTTTTAAAAGCTTTGTCAGAACCTTTGAGACCCTAATGTTAAACTATTAATATGAGAAAAAGTCTCTTAGTGTCCTTTATAGGAAAGGCAGGGAAAGAGGAAGGAGGATACAAGAAAACGTGCTACAAGTTTGAGGATGGCTTTACATACGAAAGTTCCTTCTTTACGGTGGTCATGCATGCTTATTTAAGAAAGAAGGAAAATGTTAAACCAGACCTTCTGATAGTTGGCACAACTGGTTCCACCTGGAGTGAACTTTTTGGGCTTTCAGAAAGTGAAGAAGTTTTTAAGGTAGCACAGGATCTAGAGAAAGGTTTTAGCAATGAAAAGCTCAAACAGATGGAGAAGTCCCTTTCTGAAAGCCTTGGTGTGTCTGTAAAGCTTTTAGCTATTAAGGACAACCCACCCCAAGTACTTGAGATATGTGAAGAAGTTCTCAAAGTTCTAAGTGAAGTAGACTATGAAGAAATTTTTTATGCCTTTTTGCGTTTTGAGCACTTTGATGATTTACAAAAACCTAAAAACTTCAAAATAAGGACATTTTATGGTTTTCTTGAATACACCAACAAGGATGGAACCAAACCCGCTTATGAGCTCACCCAAATATCCCAACTTCTTGACACGGCAAGCGCACTATCCCTACTCATGACTACCGGTGATTTCAGAGTTTACTATGAACAGATGGGTAAAGGAGATCTTGCTAAGGAAGTCTATTACCGTAAGTTAGAAGAACTTCTTAAATTTCATCCTTCTGAATCTCAATGCTATCTTCATAAAAAAGTTAATCCCCTACTCTGCGAGTTAAGGGCAGAATACCTTGACGAAAGCATGGTAAATAGGGCTAAGTTTTTCGCAGACAAAGGACAGTACTTGAAAGCTATTGTCCTACTTTATGAGGCTTTTCTCGTTCTAATTTGCAGAAAGCAAAACAGGCATGACTGTAATAAATACAATACAAGAGAAGAACTAAGAAACACCCTTCGTCAAAGGGATAAAAAATTTGAATTCCTAAGCCACTTAAGAAATACCATAGTTCACGGTAGTCAGCCAAAAGGAAAGTATAGTGGAAAAATTCAGCGTATCTTGTGCTCTGAAGAAGAATTCAGAAAAGTTTTTAAAGAATACTTAGATTACTATCGTCAACTGAAAGAAGAGGTAATCCAATGAACATAAAGTCCTACAAAACGTTTAATGCTCTTCTTGGTGAATTTAGTAAACGGGATGTTTTCGTGATCACCATATTCTTTGGTGCTTTGCCTGAGGCCATATTTACTCTTATTGACTTTATTATTAAGCAAGAGGCGGATACACTTTTAAGAGCTATTTTTCTTTTTTTTGTAAGTGCTATTACTTTTTTTTACATTTGGTGGAGGTATAAAGAGCTAAAAAAGTTCTTTGAAGAAAGAGAGTATGAAATTAGAAATGCAAACCCTTCAAACGCTAAGGTACTTATAACTGGGTTGAGTATTATTCCTGATTTGGAATTGGAAGAGGTGAAAAAGAAGGGTAAACCATCAAGAAATTTCAGATTATATCCTATAATGGAAAAGATAAAAGACCTGCATGAGAAAGCAAAGCTTGAAAAAGTTATAGTAATCCCATCCCATGAATCGGAAAAAAATTTCAGTACTTTTAAAGAGATTGTGGAGAAGCTTTATAAGGGTGTAAGCGTTGAAAAAACAGAACCAGTAGATTACAACCATTTTGACAGTATTCAAAGAAGAATAAAAGAAGTTTTCAAAAAGCTACGAGAAGAAGGCTACAAAAAAAGCCAAATAGTAGTAGGCATTACCGCAGGCACTACGGTTTTTAGCGTAGTTGCTTCCGCACTGACTTTCTTTTCGGACATAACCCTGTCTTATTTTACCCAAGGAGACGAAGGTAAGGTGGTTTATATAGATATAAAAGGACCTGGGGAAGAATAAGCTGTGCATCTTCATAAACACCTCACTATATATGAAACTGCAACGGACTATTAAGCTCGTTCTTAAACCCACTGAAGAGCAAAAAAACAATCGTGAGAAACTATCTGGCTTCTCTCCAAAGGGGGGAAGTCAGGACTGGGGGCGGTACCAATGTAGCGATGCTACACAGCATCAGCTACAAGTCTCCGAATTTATTCGTAGGTAGAGTTGACCTGCACTACCATTGAAAACCCTCAAGGAATGCAGAGTGAAAGGTGAGATATACGACTCTTCTCTGCCTCTTACAGAAGCACCCATAAGGCTAAAAGAGCTCCTTGACAGGTGCGCAAGCGGAAAAGAGGAAGACAGAAAGCTCACAGAAGAGCAGGCTAAAGATATGGGCATATAAATTATATACTTATCTTGGTTTTCTTCCTCTCCATATAGCCCTTTCTTAGAGTGTATCCCTCTTTTGGATACAGTCCGTAAAAGAGGTTTTGCACGTGATTTCCTTCCACAAAGAAAGACCACCTTTCTAAAGCGCTTCCTATTACTAAGCTGGCATAGGTGAGTGCATAAAAACTGTAAGAAGTGTTTCCTTTTATAAGAGAGTAAGAAAGTAAAGAGATGGGAACAAAAAAGGTAACTACATAAAAAATGGGAATGACAAAGCTTAGTATTTCCTTGCCTTTTGCGTAGTAGAACTCCTCTGTACAGTAGTTATTAGTGGTCGTGCCCGTATCAAGAACCTTTATAGGTCTGTTGTGTGGTAAGTTTAGAGCCTCATTTAGAGTAGGTCTCTTTAAGAAAAACTGCCTTATGTTAAAGGCTATCCTAAAGGTAAGTCCCAAAAGCACAAAGAAAAGAGTAATTAAAAGGAAAGGTTTTACAAGCTGAGGTTTGTAGTGGTAAGTAGTAGCAAGGAAAGCAGATGATCCCAGCATAAGATACATGTTAAGATAGTAAAGCACTGTTAGAGATGTGTTCCACTCAAGTACAAACTTGTTGGAAGCGTATATCATAGCAGTGGAAAAGGCAGAAAGCCAACCCAAAATAAGAGTAATTATCCCAAATAAATGAACAAAGAAAGCATTAAGGCCAAAATAATAGGAAAGTCCATAAAGAAGCAAAGTAAAGCCGTAAGCTCCGCTGAAGACCGCTTCGCGAGAGAGCCAAGAAGTATGGAATCTCTTTATGGCTTTCCAAGCTCTCATTTTATGTCCGAGATGAAAGCTTGCACCTACAGCTCCCAAACCTATAAGGATCAGGGAAAACACTAGGGAAAACATAACCATGTTCCTTGGCAGAGAGGTATCAAAGCCATAGAGAGACAAAAGCTCCGCCAAGTAGGTAAATGTGAAAAGCCCTATAGATGTGCCCGCTGTCAGAAAGAACCATATTAGGGAAAGGGGTGGGTGCATGCTCAACCTCCTTTGTAATGTTTTTGTATCACTTCAAGGAATAAAGGATTGTCTGGCTTTAGGATGTGCTCGTCTATATGCACCTTTGTTTCCGTCCTTGGAAGGTAGTGGTTTGCGGGATTGGTTCCCATATCTGGGAAAAGGACAAAACCGTTGCGCTCTTTTATCACTTTATACACTTCGCTGTTGGGATCCTCTATGTCTCCAAAGAACCTCGCCTTTGCGGGACAAGTCAGTACACAAGCGGGTTTTCTGTGTTCTGGTGGTAGTGTTTCATCGTATATCCTGTCTATACAGAGGGTACACTTTTTCATCACCTTGTCCGCCTCGTCAAACTCTCTGCATCCGTAGGGACAAGACCAGGAGCAGAGCTTACAGCCAATACAGTCATCGTAATTGACAAGCACTATACCATCTTGCTCGCGCTTGTAGCTGGCTCCGGTAGGACAAACAGGTACGCAGGGAGCATCCTGACAGTGAAGACAGGACTTGGGAAGGTGAAAAACTTGTGTGTTTGGAAACTCACCAGTTTCGTAAGTCATTATTCTGTTGTACCAAACACCGTGCGGTTCTCTTCCGTAAGGGTCAAAGTCCGAAAGGGGACCAAAAGCAGCCTGCGTGTTCCACTCTTTGCAGTTTGTAGCACAAGCGTGGCAACCAACGCAGGTGTTTAGGTCTATCACCAAAGCAAACTGCGCCATATTAAGCCTCCTGTTTTACAAGTATTTGCCTCAAAGATAAAAGATGTTGAAAGAGCTTAGCAGAAAGATCTTTCATAGCTTTAAGGTTTTGCTCATCACTATCCTTTTTTTGTGTGGGGTCTATTTGCATGCTGATCTTGTGAAACTCACAGTGTATCTCCTCTATATTTTCTACTATAGCCTTTATATCCTCCGGAAGCTGGTCTTTTATAGGTGCTACACACTCGTCCCACTTTCTGCCAAAATTACAGCTATGGCAGTCCTTGTGTTCAAACCTTGTGCCTTCCTTCAGTGCCTTTTCCAATTTGTTGATGTAGATGGAGTGCTGAGAGATGAAAATATCTATATCTTTCACAAACTCAGTAAGCTTAGTCAAAGACATCTTGCACCTCCATCTTTATTCAAACACCTCTTTGAGGTCTAAATCTACTCCCAGAAGCTCAGACCTGACCATACCTTCTCCCTTGGCTTTGGATAAAAGTTTAAATCCCTCTTGAGAGTTTGCGTAAACTTCAAAGGTCTTTCTCTTTGGGTCTACAATCCAATATTCCTTAACGCCTGAGCGCTCATAAACTTCCTTTTTCTCTAAAAGGTCGTAGTAAGCAGTAGAAGGTGAAAGTATTTCCACCACAATGTCAGGTGGTCCCTCTATGCCTCTCTGTGTTATCTTTGCTTTTGAGCCTTCAAGCAACACTACTATATCAGGTTGGTATGCGTTCTCTTGGTCCAAATATACATCTACAGGAGCGTATAGTACTTTGCCTTTTTTAGTCTTTTTGACTATATCGTAAAGCTTATAGCTCAAGTTTATACTAACTTCCTGATGTTCAGGTGAAGGTGCTGGACTCATAATGAGCTCTCCTTCTATCAGTTGGTATGGACTGCCTTCTGGAAGTTTCTCATAGTCCTCAATAGTGTATCTTTTCTTCTCCAAAAGCGTTTTCATCTACTCAAACACCTCCTTTAGATCCAATTCTATACTAAGAAGCTCAGACCTTACCCTGCCTTGTCTTTTTGCCTCGGAGAGGAGTTTGAAACCCTCAGGAGTGTTTGAGTAAATCTCTATACTTTTCATGTATGGATCCACAATCCAATACTCTTTTACACCAGCTTTTTCATAAACATCTTTCTTTACCCTAAGGTCGTAGTAAGCGGTAGAAGGCGAGAGTATTTCCACAACAATATCAGGTGGTCCCTCTATGCCTCTCTGTGTTATCTTTGCTTTTGAACCTTCCAAAACTACCACTATGTCAGGTTGATAGGCATTTTCTTCATCAAGGTAAACATCAACGGGTGCATAAAGGACTTCGCCTTTTGTCTTTTCTTTAAGGTGATGAAAAAGCATAACCGAAAGCCTGATGGAAACTCTTTGGTGTTCAGGTGATGGCGCTGGGCTCACAACTAGCTCTCCTTCTATGAGCTGGTATGGACTGCCTTCTGGAAGTTTTTCGTAGTCCTCAATAGTGTATTTTTTCTTTTCTACTACCTTCACGGCTTGTACCTCAGTACAGGCACCCACCTTTCTTCTATATAAGGTAGAGGCTTTACCTCAAACTGGGGTGCGGTTTCTGGCGTTTGGTCTTGAGCTTTATAAACCTTCACCTTAGTGTCAAACCACGCAAAGTGTCCTGTAATGGGGTCTCCATAAAAGATTTCCCTTCCTCCTATCTTTATTGAGTGGGGTATTACATGGTTTAGCAGAAATCCTTCGTGTCCTTCTTCTGCTTGTGGCTTTAGACCCCAAGTGCCTTTCATCTTTCCTATGGCGTTCCATGTCCATACAGAGTTGGGCTCTGTGGTTTCTGTTAAGAAAACTTGACACTTAACCTTTCCTACTCTTGACTCTACCCACACCCAATCAAGGTGTTTTATACCGAGCTTTTGTGCAGTCTTGGGATTCATGTAAAGATAGTTTCTTGAGGATATCTGTCTTAGCCATGCGTTTTGGGAGTCCCAAGAGTGATACATCCACTGAGGCCTTTGGGTAAAAGCATAAAGGGGATACTCTTCTGCAGAGATCTCTTCCTCAAAGGGTGGATACCAGAAGGGTAAAGGATCAAAGTACTTGACTAATCTCTCTCTGAGCAGAGGATCGTTGGGTGGTTGGTTCTTACCTTCCCACAGACCTTGTCCTGCGAGCCTAAAAGTTTGGAGCGTCTCAAGGTAAAAGTTGAATGTTATGGGTGAGACCTTCTTTATAAAGCCTACGCTTAAAGCCCATTCTTGATAGTCTTTATTCACATGCCTATAATAGCGCATGTTTTCCGGAAGCTTATAGTAGAAAAATCCTTTGTTCTTTATGTACATCTCAAGCTGTCTAGGGTTAGGTTCTCCTACAAAGTGTTTATCGCCGTTTTTTCCTCTCCAACCTGCAAGAGCTCCCACACCTGGTCTTACCTGCCAGTTTATAAGAAAGTCCCTAAAGTCCTTATACTTTCTTGAACCATCTTCGTTTACAAAACCGGAAAGCTTTAACCTTGTGCCCAATTCTACCAAAACATCACCCCAACCTTTCACATCATAGCCATTCGCCTTTGGGTCTACTATGGGATGCCTGAGGGCATCTACAGGACCGTCCACCGCAGATGGTGGCCTATCAAGTAAAGACAGTGCAAACCACTGCTCAAGATAGGTAGCATCTGGCAATACAAGGTCTGAGTAAGCAACCTGTTCGCTGTAAAAGGCATCTATGGTGATAATTTTTGGAATGATATAGTTTCCTGCTTGATCTGTTGCGGTAAGAGCTTGGAGTATGTATGGGATGTTCTGTGATGAGTTCCAAGCCATGTTTGCCATGTAGATCATCAACACCTCTATGCCGTAAGGATTCTGTTCGTAAGCGGCAGGAATAACATTCTGTATACATCCGTGTGCGGTAAGCGGAAACCACCAGCTATACGCCCAATCTATCCTTATGGGATTACCCTTTTCATCTACTAAAAGGTCATCTGGGTTTTGGGGATATCCAAGGTGAGGTCCGGGGTATACCTCTCCATACTTTATTTCATCTGGTCTTGAGATTTTATAAGGTTTGGGAAGATCTTCTATGTGCTTGGGATACGGTGGCTTGTTGAGAAAACCACCGGGTACGTCTACAACACCGAGCATCATCATGAGCAAAAAGATAGCCCTTGCGGTTTGAAAGCCGTTGGTATGAGATGCTACACCTCTCATAACGTGGAAAGAAACAGGCCTTCCTATAAACTTTTTGTGCTTTCTTCCCCATACATCAGTCCACTCTATAGGAAGCTCTATGGGATGGTACAGAGCTATGGTTCCCATCTCCTTTGCTATTCTTTCTATGTCCTTTGCAGGTATACCTGTTATCTTTTCCACCTTTTGGGGTGAATAGTCCTTTACCAACCTTTCTGCAAATATGTCAAAGGCAGGTCTCACCTTGTATCCTTCTGGTGTAGTAAATTCACCTATAAAGGCAGGATCAAGATCATCAGGCACTATACGGTCTGCGGGTTTAAAACTATTAGATTTTTTATCAAAGACCATGGGTTTTCCTTCTTCGTTTCTGTAAAAGAGCCCATCCTTTGAAGTGCCAGGTGCTTGAATGACTAACCAAGTTGCGTTGGTGTACTCTTTAAGAAAATCCCAGTTGACCAAGTTGTATCTGAAAAGCTCATGCATTATTCCCATAAAGAAAGCTCCGTCAGTTCCGGGTTTTATAGGCACCCATTCGTCAGCTATGGCACCATACCCCCATCTGACAGGATTTACCACAACAAACTTTCCGCCTTTGCGTTTCATTTCCTGAATGCCCAGTTTGAAGGGATTAGAGGAGTGATCCTCCGCAACACCTATGAGCATAAAGTACTTAGTGTTTTCAAAGTCCGCTTCTCCAAACTCCCAAAAGGAACCACCTATGGAGTAAAGTCCAGAAGCCGCTATGTTTACGGAACAAAAACCACCGTGAGCTGCCCAATTCACCGTCCCGAGCTGACTTGCAAACCAACCGTTAATAGCCTGCATCTGGTCTCTTCCGGTAAAGAAGGCTATTTTATGGGGACCTTTTTTACGCGCCTCTTCTAACCACTGAGTGGCTATTTGCAGTGCCTCTTCCCACTCTATCTCTTTAAACTCTCCCGAACCTCTTGGACCCACTCTCAAAAGAGGTTTTCTCAATCTTGCAGGGCTATACTCCTTCATTATGCCTGAAGAACCCTTAGCACACAGAACTCCCCTGTTGGTTGGGTGTGCATCGTTCCCTTTTATGTAAGCGACCTTATTGTTCCTCACATATACCTCTATACCGCATCTACAGGCACACATGTAGCAAGTGCTGTAAGCCTTCCTGTCGTAAAAGCTTCCTCCTATTTCCATGCAGGAAACCTCCTATCCTAATAAAATACTTCAGCACCCAAAGGGTCGTGTTTTCAATTTGCTTATGGGATTATAAGCTTCATTTATAGTGATTATAAGTTGTTCTTAATTTAAGTTCTTTGTTATAATTAGAGAAGCGTCTATGCAGAAAGTAGAAGAGTGGAAACATCTCTTAGAAAGCAGGTTAAGGGAACTCTTACAACCATTTGAGCCTTTAGTTCTCTACCAAGCCATGTCTTATTATGTGTTTCAGGAAGGTAAAAGGATAAGACCTCTTTTTTTGTGCGCGGTAGCTGATGCTTTGGGTGGTAATATACAAGATGCCATAACAGTAGGATGCGCTCTTGAGTTCATACATAACTACTCCCTTATACACGATGACCTGCCAGCTATAGACAATGACAGCACAAGAAGGGGAAAGCCTTCGTGCCATGTACTTTTTGGTGAGGATATAGCCATACTTGCTGGTGATGCTCTTCTCAACTTAGCCTTTGAAGTGCTCTCAAAGAAAGAAAACTTTGTCTCCATGGATGAAAAAGACCTTCTGCAAGTTATACGCATCTTATCTGAAAGCTCGGGCCATAAGGGTATGGTAGCTGGTCAAGTTATGGACATAAAAAAACTCGGTGATGTTTGGAGTATTAGCTTAAAGAAAACTGCCTGTCTTTTCTCTTCTGCCTTTGCTTGTGCAGGGGTCATTTCAAAAAGAGATCAACTGCTTCATTCTTTAATCTCTGCAGGTGTAAAAGTAGGTGTGCTTTTCCAAATGGTTGATGACTATAAGGATAAGGATGGCTTTTACTCTATTTACAAAGATGGCATTGCACAGATCATAGAGGAAAAGTATCACGAATGCATTCGCACTTTGGAAGGCATAGGGCTACTTACACAGGAGATGGAGTTTCTCCTGAGGTTGGTGCTCTCTCCGGTAAAAACTCCTTGACGTGTAAGATCATCTGGTAGGCGTTTTCACCATCTGAGTAGTACCTTGGTCTTTCACTAACTATCTGAAATCCAAGGGATCTGTATAGTCTTATGGCGCGCACATTAGACTTTCTCACATCTAAAGCTATGTGGCTTACCTTATCCTTGAAGTTTTCTACCAAAAAGCTAAGGAGCATTTTCCCATACCCCATACCCCAGTAATTTTTTTTAATAGCAAAGTTCATTAGGTTGGCAGTATCGTGTATTACCCAAACCACAAAGTATCCGATAACCTCACCGCCAAGTTCCAATACATATTTGTGTGAGTACTCTAACTGAAATTCCCTTTCAAAGGCGCTTTTGCTCCACGCATCACTTGTAAAGTTTTCTCTGTTTATTTCAAGTACCGACGGAAGGTCCTGTATAGTCATAGGTCTTATCTTGGGTATTCGCATTTACCTTGCACTATTAAACTCCATATTAGGAAAGCAACTGGCTCTGGTACTATGACTGTCTTTCTGTTTCCACTTTGGCTTAATATCTCATGAAGCTCCGTTCTAAGCACCGCATCGCCTGTCAATTCAAAAAGCACGTCTATAGCGTCCTCTAAGGATCTGAGCATATCTCTTGCATCTCTGTAGTAAGCTATACCTTTTTCTTTAGCTACCCTTACACTTTCTAAATCTTCTCTTGGCTCTGCAACGGCAATAACCTTCACACTATCTGCGTTAACCCTCAAAAGAGCATCAAGAAACTGGCTACCAACCCTTCCAAGACCAGCTATGGCTACATTAACGCGTCTCACTTTTGAACCTCCTCAAACAAATTATAGCAACTATCTATTTTGGTGTAAAATACACAGAAGGAGGGAAGCATGTACTTGCTGTGTGATGAGAAACGAGTGTATGTTTTTAGTAATTACAGAGTGGAGGCTTACGATAAGCTCGCTCTGGTAAACTCTGAAGAAAAGAATTTACTGTGGAAGAGTGAAAAACTAGAGGAAAACTTAAACAAACTTGTAAACTCAAAGGACCATATTTACGGCATTGGGAAAAATCTGTTGGTGAAGGTAAGTAAAACAGACGGAAGTACGGAATGGCTTACTTTCAACGAAGATTTTGTGGACATATTCTGTATGTACGGTGATCTTTACCTTTTGAGTAAGACTAGTCTTTTCAGGATGCCTATAGACAAGTTTGCTCATGCGGGGGTAAAAAGGTTATCCGTGTCTGACCTTATGGAAAAACCCTTCTCGTGCTTTTGCGCTTCGGACGAGCATATTTATTTAGCTTCTACTAACTATCTTTATCAAGTGGAAAGGAGTGGAGGAAAAGTTGGTGAAAAAGCTCTCACAGATGTGCGCATACTACTGATAAGTGAAGATGGACCTATAGCTATAAAAGGTGATGGGAAGATCTTAAATATGGACGAAAGCCTTCAGGTGCTGTCATCAGGAGAGTTTGACGGAGAGCCTATAAAAGCGGAATACAATGTGTATCACACTTTTCTTCTTACAAGCACAGGCTTGCATGTATTTGGCAAAGCTGGAAACAGGATAGCTCACATAAGCGACAGTAAGTACATCTCATTTGCTGAAGGGTTAAACCATGTTTATCTGTATAAAGAGGATGGTTTGCATGTTGCTTCAAAAATAGATTTACTTGGGGACAACTATCAGAATGTGGATCTTGCAACAGTATCTGCAATACTATTTGCTTCTCTAATGCTTTTTGAGAAAGAGAAAGGATCAAAGGTAAACATAAAAGAAAAGCACAGTTTTCTTGATGTAAAGATTGGTAATAAGGTATTAAACATGGAAAAGCTTGTCTTTAGGCTTTCTAAGTACTTCCCAGAAGTCTTTATACTTTTTTCTAATATAGGCTATTACGAGAGTTTATTGGAGTTTGGCATGCGCTTTGAACTCATAAAGAGAGAAGGTGATAGCCTAATTCTCAATGAAGACATGCTTGATCACTTGGTAAAGAAGCACAGTGCCTTTGAAACTTTCCGTAAAGACATCGTTTCTTTAGTTTCTTCTTGTTTGTTGTCAACTACCTACGAATAAATTCGGAGGCTTGTAGCTGATGCTGTGTAGCATCGCTACATTGGTACCGCCCCCAGTCCTGACTTCTCTAAAAAGAGAAGCCAGATAGTTTTTCACGATTGTTTTTTGCTCTTCAGTGGGTTTAAGGGTAAGCTTAATAGTTCTTTGCAGTTTCATATATATTATGCGGGTCTTAGCTCTTCAAAAGAAAGAAGGTCCTTTGCATACTTGTAAAGGATTTTCCAGTCTTTTTGCACTATTTCTGGAACAGTCTGTCTCTTGAGTATAAGGTTAGTCAGAGAAACCCATTTTACTTT
>NZ_OBEN01000017.1 GCF_900215655.1 Hydrogenobacter hydrogenophilus
CTATGAACTTTACGATCTGTTTGTGTTTTTTGTTTCTCATTCTAATATTATCTCCCCATTGTGGGGAGCTTTTTTGCTATTTTTTAAACAGTCTCAGTGGAAACGAGAGCCTGTTTGAGAAACCTCAAAACCGCCTATTGCGTTGCCTGCCAATGCCTCAAGCCTTTTAAACGAGCTCTAAACCCCTTAACAAGTGCCTACAGAGGGAGTTTGCGTTTTATGTGGATAGAGACTGCAGGAAGGTCAGGATAGAGGATAAAGTTAGTCCTGAAACGCTCATACAAGACATAAAGGGTTGCGCAGACTTGGGACTTATAAAGAACTACGGAGTTCTTAACTCTCTCTTTTCTAAGCTTCAGAACGCAGACAGGCTATACAGACTGGGAAGGCTAAAAGAAACACAGAACATAGTAAAGGCTTTTGGACATGATCTTTCTGCTCAGAAGGGCAGGCACATAGACGAGAAGTGTGTTTCTGCGGCGCAAACTGACATGGACTTTTTCATGGGTGTGAACACAGTGCAGGAGAGTCTCAAGAGGTATCTAATAGAAAAGAGGTAGGTGGAGCTATAATGTTAGTCTATGAAGTTTTCCCTGACCATAATAGGTTTCTTTGTGTTTCTTGCGGTGTTTGCAGACTTTGTGGCACCCTACCCTTACGACCTTCAAAGCAGGACAACACCTTACCATCCTCCTACCAAGATTCACCTATTCAAAGACGGAAAACTTGCTTTACCTTATGTGAACATGTATGTAATGGAGGATCCTATTTTTAAGTCTTACAGAGAAGATACAAAAACTTCCTGCCCTGTTAGATTATTCATTACAACACCTTACGGATTTAAGCTCTTTGGTGTTGAAAAACCTTGCAAGATGTACCTTCTTGGTGCTGATAAGCTAGGCAGGGATATATTCTCAAGGCTTGCTTACGGTGCGCGTGTGTCTATGTTAGTGGGTTTGATCGGTGTAGCGATAACTTTCCTTGTAGGTTCTCTTGTAGGTGGTCTGTCGGGTTACATGGGGGGTAAACTTGATGCTTTTCTCATGCGTCTGGTGGAAGTGCTTTTGGCTATTCCTACTTTCTACCTGATGCTTTCCCTAAGAAGCGTATTCCCTTTGACTATGGAAAGCTTTGAGGTGTTTCTTATGGTGGTCTTTATCATATCTTTCTTGGGTTGGGCCGGTCTTGCAAGAGTGGTAAGAGGTATGGTGCTTTCCATAAGGGAAAAAGAGTTTGTCCAAAGTGCAAAAACTTACGGTGCAGGGACTTTCAGGATAATAGTCAAACACATACTGCCTAATACTTACTATTACCTTGTAGTATCCGCAACGCTTTCTTTTCCAGGCTACATATTGGCAGAGTCCGCCCTTAGCTTTTTAGGTCTTGGTATTCAAGAACCCCAACCCAGCTGGGGAAACATGCTATCTGATGCAAGAAACATAAACATTATATCAGCCTATCCATGGATACTATCTCCGGGCATCGCCATATTTCTTGTGGTTATGTCTTTCAATCTACTTGGGGATGAGCTTCTAAGGAGACGCAGATGAGGGACACCAAAGGTAAAGTACTTCAAAACTTACCCATATCTCCTAAAACCTACATGATGCAGGTGCTCGCTCCACAAATAACGCCTTACATAAGAGCAGGGCATTTCGTGATGATAAAGGTTTCCCACACAAAAGATCCTATAGGCAGAAGAGCTTTTGCGGTAGCTGACATTAAAGAAGACAGTCTTTTTATATTCTACGATGTGGTAGGAAAGGGAACAGAGCTTTTAAGCAGTTTCTCTCGGGAAAGTCAAGTGGACATTCTTGGACCATTAGGAAAGGGGCTTTTTAACCTTGAAGGAGACAAACATCTGCTTGTTGGTGGTGGTATAGGGCTTGCAGGACTTACCCTTCTTGGTAAGGAGCTTAGGAAAGCTGGAAAGAAGGTGTTTTTCCTGTATGGCGCAAGAAGTAAGGAACATGTAAGTATGGAAAACTGGTTAAAAGAGGAAGGCTTTGATTACGCCATTTACACAGAGGATGGAAGTTATGGAAAAAAGGGCTTAATAACTGATGCTCTTAGCGATTTTGACTCCTCTTGGGTTATTTCAGCCTGCGGTCCAAAGGGTATGCTAAGGGCTATAAAAAAACTCGTAGATCCAAGCAGGCTTTACCTCTCTTTAGAATCACGGATGGCTTGTGGTTGGGGAGTGTGCCTTGGTTGTGTTGTGAAAAATAAAGAAGGACATTACATCAGAGTATGCTACGAAGGACCCGTCTTCAGAGCTGATGAGGTGATCCTCTGATGTTTACAGGGCTTGTGGAAGATGTAGGAGAGGTGAAGGCTCTAAAGACATCCTCAGCGGGTGGAAGGCTCAGTGTAAAAACATCTCTAAAAGATATAAAGTTAGGGGATAGTGTGGCGGTAAATGGTGTGTGTCTTACAGTAGTGAAAATAGTAAAAGATGAGCTGTTATTTGATCTTTCATTGGAAACCCTAAAAAGAAGCAATCTTGGTATGCTATCCGCAGGCGACCCCGTAAATTTGGAAAGGGCACTCAAAGTAGGGGACAGGTTGGGTGGTCATATACTCTTAGGACATGTGGATTTTACCTCAAGGATAACATACTTTAAAAGCAAAGGAGATCACTACGAGCTCAAAGTGTACGTGCCAGACAACTGGCTTGTATACTTTGTGGAAAAAGGCTCTGTTGGTTTAGATGGTATAAGTCTTACTGTTAATTACGTAGAAAGAAACACCATAAGCCTTAACATCATACCACACACTTACGAAAATACAAATCTCAAATACAAAAAGGAGGGAGACTATGTAAATGTAGAGGTAGATGTCATAGGCAAGTATGTTGTAAGCTATCTTCGTAAGATCAAAGGGAAGAGCTTAGAAAGACTTTTTGAAGAGTTCTTTTGAAGGTTATAATAAATCCCATGAATGTGTTGTGCAAACAAGCCATATATGACAGAAACGGGAAAGTGGCTTTCTACGAAGTTTTCATACAGGATTCCTTGACTAACAAGTACCCGGAAGGATTGGATCCCCTTAAAGCGACTACTATGGCAATAGATACTATAACAGAACTTAATCCTCTAAGGGTAGGTGGCGGAAAGCTTGTATTCGTGAATGTACCTGCCATATTCCTTGAAGCGTCCATGTTTGACCTTCTTTCCCCCGAGTATGTAGGTATAGAACTTGTAGAAAATAGAAGGCTCTCTAACGAGCTCTTTGAATCCATAAACGCTCTTTTAAAAAAAGGTTTTAAGTTCTGTATAGATGACTTTGGCTTTGAAAAGATAGATTACCTGCCTCTTTTAGGAAAGTGCCATTATGTAAAGATAAATTTGAAAAAAAGTCCCTACGACATGGAGGAGCTCAAAGAAGTGATAAGCATACTCAAAAATCTGAAGAAAGGGTTAATAGCCAAGAATATTGAAACAAAGGAGGATTACGAACTGGCCTATCAGCTTGGTTTTAACTTTTTTCAGGGTTTTCTCCTATCAAGACCTATAAGGGTTAGAGATACAAGAACCATATCTTATCTAAAGACAACCATATTCAAGCTTTACAAAGCAATAAAGAACAAAGACATGAAAAGCATAGTGGACATTTTGGAGAAAGATATAGGAGCAACTTACAAATTCTTAAAGTTTCTAAATTTTGTCTATCCTACAAAGATAAAGGACATAAGCAAGATAGAAGAGGCTGTGCGCAAACTCGGACTTGAGAACATAGCCAAGTTTACCATAGTGCTTGCTCTTTCGGAGATGTTTGTGGAAGAAGACGAAGTAAACCTTTGGAAAAGGTCTCTCTTCCGGGCAAGCTTAGCGGAGAAATTAGCAGGTATATATGCACCTCATGTAAAAGAAAAGGCTTACCTTGCTGGTCTTTTTTCCTTAGCGGGAGAAATCCTTGGACAGAACCCCGAAGATGTGGTAAAGGAGCTTATGTTGGATAGAGATATAGTTGAAGCTTTTGAGAGAAGGCTTAACGAAATAGGATTTATCCTTTCTCTAGTAGAACTGTTGGAAGACAGTAAAAACGAAAAGATCATAAACAGGGTCTCCAAGATAATAAATGTGGATGCACAGACCGTAATTCAGAGCATAAAAGATGCGGAAAGGGAATCCTCAGAAATTTTAAACAGTATAACTTAGTCTGTTGCATAGCTATGAAGCCCCGGAAAGTACAGATTTATGGCAAAGAAACAGATAAGTACTGTAATAAAGCCAAAAACTACCATCCAGGCAGTACGCTTACCTTTCCATCCAAGCATCTGTCTGGCATGAAGGTAAGCCCCAAAAAAGAGCCAAACTATCAAAGCCCAAACTTCCTTAGGGTCCCAGCTCCAGTATCCACCCCAAGCTTCGTTAGCCCATGCAGAGCCCAATATTATAGATGCAGTCCATACGGGAAATACAAGAATAATAGACTTGTAAGTGATCTCTTCAAGCAGGTCCTGAGAAGGAAGTAGTCTCGTTTGTGGAAACCTCCCCTTTAATAAATAAAGAACAGCACCGGCAAAAGCGACAGTAAAGCCTGCATAACCTATAAAAGCAGTCACCACATGAAGGTAAAGCCAGTAGCTTCTTAGAGCAGGCATAAGAGGTGTTATATCTTTTGATGCTTTAAGCACTGCAAAGGCACTGAGAACAAACGCAATAGGAACAACAAAAGCACCGAGCAGTCTCAGTCCGTATTTTCTTTCTATAATCAGGTATATGCTACCTACTATAAAACTCCAAAAGGTAAGAGCTTCAAATAGATTGCTCCACGGAGGATGAAAAACGCCCAGTTCATAACTCTGTATACTCCTTCTTATCATGCCAGTAAGGTTCAATATTAGTCCCAAAAAGAGGGTAAAAG
The DNA here is from genome assembly GCF_900215655.1 of Hydrogenobacter hydrogenophilus. Classification (NCBI taxonomy): domain Bacteria; kingdom Pseudomonadati; phylum Aquificota; class Aquificia; order Aquificales; family Aquificaceae; genus Hydrogenobacter; species Hydrogenobacter hydrogenophilus. The sequence goes on from NZ_OBEN01000017.1 coordinate 4,870, forward strand.
TTGATACTTTTGCAAACACAGAATTTCTAAAAATGGAGTAAGAAATGTACATAACAGAAGAAAGAGCGTACAGTAAGGTAGCGGACTTGTACCAGAAAGTGTTGTCCACACCTAAGAGAGCCAAAAGGATAGCAATAAGCACACCTATTAATGCAATAAAGTAGTCAGCTAATAGTCTGATATTTCCTTGATGAGCAACCTGTCTCATAGTTCAGATAAGTTTAAAGCACATACCTTTTCTCTGCAATATGAGTTAAAACATCATGCAGGTTTTACTTCTACCTTTATATCCACTGATACCTGCGGATGTAGCCTTACCTGAACCGTATAAATACCTACGTCCTTTATGGGTGTTTTAATAATTATGCGTTTTCTGTCAATATCAAAACCCCTCTCTTTTAAAGCGTTGGCTATGTCTCCTGCAGTGACAGAACCAAAGAGTTTACCCTTTTCACCAATGGGTTTGGATATTTCCAAAATCATCCCTTTCAGAGCCTGAGCGAGATTCAGTGCCTTTTCCTTTTCTCGCTCAAGCTTCCTCATTTTCTGCTGTAGGATACTCTGAATGTGCCTTAGGTTGCCTTCTGTTGCAGGCATGGCTATACCTCTTGGTATGAGGTAATTGTTGGCAAAGCCATCCTTTACTTCTATTACATCACCAAACACACCGTATCCTTCAAGATCTTGGACAAGTATCACTTTCATGACCTTTCCTCCGTCAGGCAACAAGATAAGGTAGTAAGGCTAACTGTCTTGCTCTCTTTATTTCCCTGGCAAGTATTCTCTGATGCTTTGCACAAACACCCGTCTGCCTTCTGCCTATGATCTTTCCTCTTTCTGTCATAAACTGTCTGAGCTCTTCGTAGTTTTTATAACTGGGTTCTTTCTTTTCCTCACAAAATTTACAAGTCTTTTTGGCTGTTCTCTTTATTTCCATGTTTTACCCCCTTAAACTTGCTCCACTTTTAAAAGGTAAAAAGCCTTTTTTATGTTGCCCCACACAACAGGAGTGTCAGGAAGAAGCCTTGACTGACCTACCCTTTTAAGTCCAAGGCTTTTAACTGCTTGTATGTGTGGTTCCGGCTTTCCGGCAAGACCTCTCACAAGAGTCACCTTTATCATACCTTCACCTCGCATATAAGTGATACCTCCTCTGAAGCTCTTCAAGGTCAATACCTCTTTCTCTTGAGACTTCTTCTAAGGATCTTAGCTTGAGAAGGGCAGAAAAGACAGCCCTTACCACATTGTTTGGGTTGGTACTACCCTGAAGTTTTGTAAGTACATCCGTATACCCTGCCAGTTCAAAGATAGGTTTAGCTGCACCTCCTGCCACTATTCCCGTACCTCTCCTTGCAGGCATGACCTTTATCTGGGTAGGTCCGTACTCACCTATCACATCGTGAGGAACAGTACCGTTTATTATAGGTACTCTTATAAGATGCTTCTTACCGTCTTCTATGGCTTTTGCTATGGCTATAGGCACTTCTCTGGCTTTACCAAGCCCAAAGCCCACAAAACCCCTCTTATCCCCTACTATGACCAAAGCTCCAAAAGAGAACCTTTTGCCCCCCTTTGTTACTCTCGTGGTCCTTCTGGCATATATGAGCCTCTCTTCTATTTGAAGCTCATCTTCCATATTAGCTATACCTTGAACCTTCCTCTTTTCGTCAATAAGTTTCTCAAGGTCTACACCGCCCATGTCTTCCTCCTTTAAAACTCAAGTCCCAACTCTCTGCACTTTTCTGCAAAGGCTTTTATCTTACCGTGGTATAAAAATCCTCCTCTGTCAAAGACCACCTTACTTATTCCTTTCTCTTTTGCCTTTTGAACAAGAATCTGTGCGAGCTTTTGAACATCTTCTATAGACTTTCCCCCTCTTTTCCCAGCCAGTTTTACAAACTCGGGGTCTATAGTAGAAGCGGATACTAAGGTGTGCCCCTTTGTGTCATCAATTATCTGAGCGTAAAAGTTGTGAAGACTTCTGTAAACGCAGAGTCTTGGTCTTTCCGGTGTACCAAATATTTTCTTCCTTATCCTTTTATGCCTTCTCTCTCTCCTTTCTCGACTGGTTAGCTTTGCCATTTTTACCTCCTTACTTCTTACCTTTTCCTGCTGCTTTACCGGGTTTTAGCCTGAGAATTTCACCTTCGTACCTAATACCTTTGCCCTTGTAGGGATCTGGCTTTCTAAAGGCTCTTATCTGTGCCGCTACCTGTCCTACTCTTTGTTTATCCGCACCACTTACATATATCTTGTTTTCTTTGACCTCTATCTTTACATCAGGGGGTATGGGGAAAACTACGGGGTGTGAAAAACCTAAGTTAAGTTCAAGGTTCCCACCTTTTACAGCAGCTCTGTATCCAAGACCAAACACTTCAAGCACCACAGTAAAACCTTCTGAAACACCTTTTATCATGTTCCTTATAAGTGCCGCGGTGGTTCCGTGCATCGCTCTGTGGAAGGGTTCATCGGAAGGCCTCTCTACCTTTATGGTATTACCTTCAACATAAACTTTCATATCGGGGTGTAAGTTCATGGAAAGCTTACCCTTTGGTCCTTCTACAGTTATGACAGAGTCCTGAAGGTTCACCTTTACACCATTTGGTATCTCTATAGGTTTTTTACCTATCCTTGACATGGCTTCACCTCACCAAACATAAGCTATAACCTCTCCACCTTTGCCAAGCTTTCTCGCTTCGTGATCTGTTAACACACCTGCATCTGTGGAGAGTATGGCAATGCCAAGACCCTTTTGGACATAAGGTATGGCATGCTTAGGAACATAAATACGCCTCCCAGGTTTGGAAACTTTTACCATCTCTTTTATAACGCTGTTTTGTTTTCTTGGATCTAGGTACTTGAGATGTATCCGTAAAGTATATTGGGTGCCCTTAGAGTTATCTTGCAACCTTTCCCAATCCCTTATGTAGCCCTCCTTTTTTAAAACTTCAAGCAGTGCCTCTTTTAACTTGGAGGAGGGTACATCCACATAATCTCTTCTCCTACTTATGGCGTTCTTGATGGCAGAAAACATATCCGCAATAGGGTCCATCCTTAAACCTCCTTACCAGCTTGCCTTTCTAACTCCGGGTAGTTCACCTTTAAGCGCAAGCTCTCTAAAACATAGCCTGCACATACCAAAGTATCTGATAAATCCCCTTGGTCTTCCGCACAGGGGACATCTGTTTTTGTGTCTAACATCATACTTGGGAAAGTGTTTAATGTCCTTAGCTATCTTGGCTTTTCTTGGCATAATCTCCTCCTTTAAGCGCTCCTTATAGGCAGTCCCAAGAGGGACAACAGCCAAAGCGCTTCTTCGTCAGTCTTAGCGCTCGTGTGTATGATTATATCCATACCTCTTATGGCATCCACCTTCTCGTAATCTATCTCTGGAAACACGATCTGTTCGGATATACCAAAAGCGTAGTTACCTCTACCGTCAAAAGACCTTGGGTTTAGTCCTTTAAAGTCCTTTACTCTTGGAAGAGCTATGGATATGAGCTTGTCTAAAAAGTCCCACATCCTCTCTTTTCTGAGAGTTACCTTTAGTCCCACCGGCATACCTTTCCTTAGCTTAAAGCCTGCCTCGGACTTTTTGGCTCTTCTGACAGCTGGATGCTGACCCGTTATAAGCTTTATGTCCTCCATAGCCCTTTCTAAATGCTTTATATCCTGCACCGCTTCTCCCACACCCATATTGACCACTACCTTCACTATCTTTGGGACTTCCATAGGGTTTTTGTATCCAAACCTGTTTATCAGTTTTGGTACCACCTCATCCCTGTACTTGATGTAAAGCCTTGGTATGTACTTTGTTTCAACACTCATGCCTTGACCCTCTCTTTGGTTCTTATTACGTCTATGTTCTCATTGCACTTTTTGCAGTACCTGTACTTTTTGAGTTCATTGCCTTCACGCTGTATCCTAAAACCCACACGCGTCGGTTTATTACACTTAGGACACAGGAGCATCACATTGCTTATGTGTATAGGAGCTTCCATTTCGTAAATACCGCCTTCCCTTACATTGGGAATTCCCTTTACATGTTTTTTAACTATGTTAACATCCTTTACGATAACTCTGTTTTCCTCTCTTAGCACCTTTATAACTTCTCCTGTCTTACCTCTCTCTTTTCCTCTTAACACTACGACCGTATCACCTTTCTTTATCTTCAGAGCCATATCATACCACCTCCGGAGCTAAAGACGCAAGTTTTGTAAAACCTCTGTTTCTCACTTCTCTGGCTATAGGACCCAATATACGGGTTCCTAAAGGCTCACCGTACTGGTTTAGCAAAACTACTGCGTTATCATCAAACTTTATGTAGCTTCCGTCAGGACGCCTCACCTCTTTCTTTGTCCTTACTACCACCGCTCTGTAGACCTTTCCCTTTTTAGCAGGGCTGTTGGGTGCTGCATCCTTTACAGTTACGGTAACCACATCACCTACTGTTGCGTACTTTCTTGGTGCATAAGGTATACCTATTATTTGAACCCTTTTAGCTCCTGAGTTGTCAGCCACGTTTGCATAACTTTGCCTCTGTATCATAGCACCTCACCTCAACAAGACAGATAATTATACAGGATTTTTTTGCCAAGTGCAAGATTATAATAGAGGCTGTTTGAAAAATCCCAGAGCATTGACAAAACTTGATTTCTAAAAACAGCCCTCAAAAGCTCAAAAAATAAGTAAATCCCCCAAAGCACCA
>NZ_OBEN01000018.1 GCF_900215655.1 Hydrogenobacter hydrogenophilus
TGGTGCTTTGGGGGATTTACTTATTTTTTGAGCTTTTGAGGGCTGTTTTTAGAAATCAAGTTTTGTCAATGCTCTGGGATTTTTCAAACAGCCTCTAACAATCTTGACAAAGTTATAAAAGAGTTATAAATTAAACTTTGTAAGTAAATACTTACAGGAGGTAGGTCATGAATGTAGGGTGGTTAGAGGTGGTACTAATAACATTACTTATCTCTGTAGTGGTAAGTCTTGTGCTGGCGCGTGGGAGGCATTGGCTTGAGCCGGGTTTCTGGAAGGTCGCTGCGGTTATAACGAGTAGCGTTATGACGATCACCCTTGTACTTCTTACCGTTGATACTTCAAGAAAAATAAGTATGGGAAGTAAAAGAGTGCCTTCCCCCTCTGTTATTAATAGGGAGATAGGATATGTGTACTCTCCAGATAGGAGAGCTATGGTACCTACGCTGGGAAAAGAGGTAGGACTTTTTGGAAAAGTATGGAGCGAAGAAGAGGCGGAGAAACTCATAACCAAGGGTAAGCTTGTAATCCAAAGCAGGAACTGTATGGATTGCCACACCTTACTCGGAAACGGTGCTTACTACGCGCCAGATTTGACGAAGGCATGGCTGGACCCCAAATGGGAAAAACAGCTCATACCCATGACAGGAGCAAATACGAAAGAAGAAGCCATGAAAGCTTTTCTTATGAATCCTGATAAGTACCCTACCTGGGTAAGAAGAATGCCAAACCTAAGACTTTCAGAAGATGAAGCGGTAGCGGTGGTTGCTTATCTCAAGTGGATGTCTGCCATAGACACCAACGGCTTTCCGGCTAATTTCCCGGAAGTCAAAGTATCACAATAAGGAGGTGTTATCATGGAAAGGCTTTACGAATCCCAAAAGTTAGCTCTTTGGTACTTTTGGACTGCAATAGTGCTTTTTGGTGCACAGGTACTTTTTGGTCTTCTTGCTGCCATACAGTATGTCAATCCTGACTTCCTTTACGGAACGCTCAACTTTATGACCAACAGGATGATTCACATAAACGCTATGGTAGTTTGGCTACTCATGGGTTTTATAGGTGGTATATACTGGTTTTTACCCCTTGAGACAGACAGGGAAGTAGTGGGCATAAAACTGGGCAAGCTCGCATATTTTGCCTTCGTAGGTGCGGTTGCTGTCGTTGTTCTCGTTTTCCTTCTGAAGCAGTTTGGAAAGGGAGATTACTTCACACTGTGGTTTATAACTGAAGGAAGGGAATATGTAGAAGCACCTCGGTGGGCAGACATAGGCATAGTTGCGGTTGCTCTGATAGTTGCCTACAATGTGATAGCCACAACCATAGCAAGCAAAAAGATTACGGGTATACTGGGTGTCTTAATAGTTGACCTTGCTGCACTTTTTGGTCTTTACTTGGCGGGTATGTTCTTCACTCCCAATGTTTCTGTTGATCAGTTTTGGTGGTGGTGGGTGGTTCACCTATGGGTTGAAGCTACATGGGAAGTTCTCGTAGGTGTGCTTATGGGATGGTTGCTAATGCACCTTTTAGGCACTCCAAGAAAGATCATAGAGGCGTGGCTTTACATTGAGGTGATGCTCGTTTTCGGAACGGGCATACTGGGACTTGGACACCACTACTACTGGATAGGAACACCTGAATACTGGCTTGGGATAGGTGGCTTCTTTTCTTCCCTTGAGCCTCTTCCTCTGGTAGCCATGGTGATACACGCCGTTTACGATGCTGGAGTTCACAGGCTTCAAACTGTTAACAGACCAGCGCTTTTCTGGGCTTTTGCTCAGGCTTTCGGAAACCTCTTTGGTGCAGGGGTTTGGGGTTTTATGCACACTTTACCTCAGATTAACCTCTTTAGTCATGGGACACAACTTGCAGCAGCGCACGGACACCTCGCTTTCTTTGGAGCTTATGTATCCGCAAACTTAGCTCTTTTCTACTACATACTCGGTAAGACAAGAGTAAAGGAAGGCTACATAATGAACGGCACTCTCTGGAAAATCGCCTACGCTGGGCTTATAATAAGCATGTTTGGTATGGTTGCTTCTTTAACTGTTGCTGGTTTTGCTCAAACTATGATAGAAAGGGCAACGCTTGGAAGCACTTGGGAAGCATACATACAGGCTCAAATGCACCCATGGATGGAAGAAGCTTACAGATGGAGGCTCTTCTTTGGGGTTATGTTTTTGCTTTCCTATATAGTCCTGCTTTATGACCTTATAACTGCGGGTAAAAGAGTAGAAGCTTTGAAGGAGGCTGAAGTTGCTGGCTGATACCATATACAGACTTATGCTTTTTGGGTTTTTAATGGTCCTCTTTGCCTGCTTTTATGCCATACTTTACGCTTTTGGGAAGGTTGCACGCCTTCCCTCCCTTCAAAAACTTTCTTACAGCTTTGGACTGCTTCAGTTTTTATCTGGTTTAGGTATGTTTTTTTCCGACTATCTGGACTTCTTCTGGAGAATCATAGTACTTTTTAGTGCCTTTGCCTACATCTTTATACCTCCCCTCATGTGGAAAGTGGTGGTAGCCTTTCACAGAGAGTAAAGTTTCTTCAAAAAAGTTATATAATTAATAATTAACCCCGCAACGGGAAAGGGTGAACCCCGCCAGGCCCGAAAGGGAGCAACGGTAAGCCTGCAGTCCCGGGTGCGGGGTAGGGCCCGTAGCTCAGCTGGATAGAGCAAGGGATTTCTAATCCCTAGGTCGGGGGTTCGAGTCCCTCCGGGCCCGCTTTAAGAAGTAGGTCAAAATATAAACCCTACTTCTACACCTAATCTGGTCTGGTTTTTCTTTCCGTTATTTGTAAAAGGCTTATCAGCACTTACGTAAGAAAGTTCACCCCTGATAAACAAAGGTCCCTTAGTGTAAGCTGGTGTCAAAGTAAAAGTCCAACCCTTGTTTGAATCTCCAATGCCTACGAGGTCTATTCCCCCCACATCAGAGTTGTCTTTTACATACTCTATCCTACCAGAAACCTTAAAGGGTTTAAGGTCATAGGAAAAATGAAGACATCCGCTGCTTGCCTTTGCCTTTGCAGGAACCTGCGCTGTACTATCTTTGGGAGCTTCTACATACATAAAGTCAGCACCTAAGGTAAGCTTGTCCAGTGTATAAGAGGCAACTACATTGAATTCTCTTTTATTTGCTGGCAGAGCTGTGTCGTTAGGTCTTGAGCTCTTGTCAGGTAGGAGTATATTGAAAGAGACGGAACCATCCTTTATAGGTGTTAAAGCTAAGCTCGCCTCAAGGGCAGGTTTGGGATGAGTGGTGCTAAGGGTGTAAAAACCGTCATTTACTCCGAGCTTTACGGAAAATAGATCTGTACTGTAAGTTAGTCTTGCACCGCTGTGCACCACGGGTTGCATGTTCCATATGAGACCTCTCTGAATGTAGTTGTTAAGATAAGTAAAAGCGGATTCGTAGCCTATTAGGGTAGGTAGCTTACCCACCTGCACAGAAAGTCCTTTGACGGGGGCTACCTCTATGTAAGCGATGGGTAAAGCACTGTAAAGATTTGTGTAGGTTGATGTGTTTGACAGTCCAACACCAACAACAGGTAGAGAGTAGGCTCCACCTATCAATGTAAAGCCTACTGGTTGTGCAGTTTTTGAGATGCTTATTAGAGCAGAGCCAATATCGTAGCGCGTCTTTTTATCATTTCCCACTCTGTTATTAGTGTAGATACTATAACCTGTTAGGGCACCGCTTACATTAATACTACCAACGGGTTCCACCTTTAGCTCAAGAGCTTGAGCTATACTTACACAAAGGCTAAGTAAGACTAACTTTTTCATGATACACCTCCTTTGGATTTTTTTTCTAAAAAAAAAGGGAGCAGGAAAGGACCCAAAGCGTACAGCTTTAGGTCACATTGTAAGCATTCTCTCCGTGTTGAGACTTATCAAGTCCCGTTATCTCCTCCTCAGGGCTTACTCTAAGCCCCACAAGTGTTTTAACAACGATGAGTATCACAAAAGTAGCAATGGCATCGTAAACTATGGTAGTACCAACAGCCAAAAGCTGTATAACTACCTGCGTAGGATTTCCATAAAGGAGTCCTTTACCTGCCTCGTTTATGGATGGGTCCGCAAAGACGCCTGTGAGTATGGCTCCCACTATACCCGCAACACCGTGTATACCGAAAACATCAAGAGCGTCGTCGTAGCCTAATTTGTGTTTTACTATTGCAACCATGAAGTACGGGATGATACCTGCAAGTAGACCTATGATAAGAGCACCTATTACATTAACAAAGCCTGCAGCTGGTGTTATGGCTACAAGTCCAGCTATAGCACCAGAAGCAAGACCCAGAACGGTAGGTTTTTTAGTGTGAAGCCATTCTGTAAACATCCAGGATAGAGCTGCGGTGGCTGTTGCGGTATTTGTATTCAGAAAGGCTACAGATGCGAGCGCGTTTGAAGCCACTGCAGAACCAGCATTAAAACCAAACCATCCAAACCATAATAACCCAGTACCTATGACAACCATAGGAAGGTTGCTGGGAATGAGCGTAGCATCTTTACGTTTGCCCAAAAGAAGAGCACCTACCAAACCTGCAATACCAGCATTTATGTGAACAACAGTTCCACCTGCAAAATCAAGAGCACCAAGTTTTGCCAAAAATCCACCTCCCCATACCCAGTGAGCTATGGGCACATAAACCAAACTCATCCAGAGGATGCTGAAAAGTACCCATGCAGAAAACTTCATTCTCTCTATGTATGATCCACTTATGAGAGCGACAGTTATTGCAGCAAAAGTCAGCTGAAAGACTACAAAAATGAACTCAGGAATAGTACCCTGTAAACTCTTTACACTTATACCACTTAGCAAAATCTTTGATGGACTACCTATAATGCCTGAGATGTCAGTATTAAAAGCTAAGCTGTAGCCGTAAAGAATCCAAAGTACAGATACTATACAGTAAGCCACAAAGGACATGGCAATAGTATTTAGAGTGTCTTTTCTTTTTGCCATGCCTCCGTAAAATATGGCAAGTCCCGGCAGTGTCATGAGCATAACAAGAGCTGTGGAAACAAGCATCCATGCTGTATCCCCTGTGTCAAGCTTAGGAGCCTGATCTTCTGCAAAGGAAAGGCTAAAAAGCAGCAGTGGTATAATTATACCTACGCGACGCATCTTTATTCCTCCTTGCCCGGCTTTGAAAGTGCCGGGCACCTTTTTTTTCAATTAAATATCAAAGTAAAGTTCAAACTCCTTAGGATGCGGAATGAACCTTATCTCATCTATTTCTTTACGCTTGTAATCTATCCAGAGTTGTATAAACTCTTCAGTAAAGACACCCCCCTTTAGGAGGAACTCATAGTCCTTTTCCAAAGCTTTCAGAGCTTCTTCTAAAGAACCCGGAAGTTGAGGAATATCCTTTAGTTCTTCTGGTGGTAGTGAGTATATGTCCTTATCAAAAGGCTCTCCTGGATGTATGCGGTTTTCTATACCGTCAATGGCTGCCATGAGTATGGCGGAAAATGCAAGATAAGGATTGCATGTTGGGTCTGGGAATCTTATCTCTATCCTTTTTGCCTTTGGAGATTGGGAGTACATGGGTATCCTAATTGCTGCGGAGCGATTTCTGGCAGAGTAGGCAAGCCTCACAGGAGCTTCAAAACCAGGAACAAGTCTGTGATAGGAGTTAATAGTAGGATTTGTAAAGGCTGTAAGAGCAGGCCCGTGCTTTAGTATACCACCTATAGCATAAAGGCACGTTTCCGATACTCCTGCATATTCAGAACCCGCAAAGAGGTTCTGTCCTTCCTTCCATATGGAAAAGTGGGTGTGCATGCCAGAACCATTGTCGTTGGGAAGGACCTTAGGCATAAATGTGGCGTATTTACCATACTTATTGGCTACCATCCTAACTACATACTTATAGATGAACAGCTTATCTGCCTGGTTTACTAAGGAATCGTATCTTATGTCTATCTCACCCTGTCCTGCAGTGGCTACCTCGTGATGATGAAGTTCAACCACAATGCCAAGCTGGGACATAATGGATACCATTTCGTTGCGAAGATGATAAACCTTGTCCAAAGGTGGAACTGGAAAATACCCTCTTTTGTGGGGTATCTTGTAGCCCGAAGAAGTAACTTCTCTGCTCCACCATCCTTCCTCTGAATCGATCCTCCAAAAGGCATAGTTAGACGATGTACCAAACTCTACAGAGTCAAATATGAAAAACTCGGCTTCAGGACCATAGTAAGCGGTATCTCCTATACCCGTCTGTTTCAAATACTGTTCTGCCTTTTGTGCTATGTACCTTGTATCCCTGCCGTAGCGTTCCCTCGTGATGGGGTCGTAAATATCGCATATCATCACGAGAGTCTTGGGTTCTATAAAGGGATCTATAAAGGCTGTGGATGCATCTGGAAAGGCAAGCATATCCGACTCGTGTATGGACTGCCAACCCCTTATGGAAGAGCCGTCAAATCCCCTGCCGTTTTCAAAAGTATCAAGAGATAGCTCGTAGGCAGGTATGGTTAAATGTTGCCACTGACCAAAAGGGTCAGAAAAGCGAAGATCCACATACTGGATCCCTTCCTGCTCAATAAGGTTTAGCACCTCTGCTGGCGTGTACTTGGGCATGTTTTACCTCCTTTTATAGATGTTAGATTGCTTGCTCACCTCTTTCTCCGGTTCTTATACGAACTACTTCTTCAATGGGTATGACAAATATCTTGCCGTCTCCTACCCTTCCCGTTTGAGCAGTCTTTGCTATCGTTTCTATTACCTTTTCCACATCCTCGTCCTTTACCACCACCTCTATCTTTACCTTAGGAAGGAAGTCTATGACATACTCCGTTCCTCTGTAAATCTCCGTATGACCCTTCTGTTGACCAAAACCCCTAACTTCTGTGACCGTCATACCACCTATGCCTATCTCTACAAGGGCATCTTTGACCTCATCCAACTTGAAGGGTTTGATTATAGCTTCCACCTTCTTCATGTCAACCTCCTACATCTTTTATTGCAAAGAGCATGCCAAGAAACAGCCCTTTGCTAAAGCTTTATTTTATTACTTTTTGTAGACCCAGAGCACCTCCTCTGCTGTGAATTTGTTTACAATTTTGTTAATGTGTTAACTCTACATGAGGGCAGTACTTTATCTCTATGGTGGTATGAACTAAGTTGTCTATACCCTCAAGGCGCTTTATGTAGTAATCAACGGAACGATCCTCTGTGGTCATCACGCTGAGTATGCACGCGTACTTGTCATGATGCACTCTCAAAAGGTGGATGTCTTGAACCTTACTTGTGTTGTCTTTTTCTATTCTTTCTATGAGTTCTTTTACTAAGGGTGATGCCATTTCTCTGTCAAGGAGTATTTGCGCAGTATCCTTAAGAAGGCTATACGACCAACTTAGAATAACAGAGAACCCTACAAGTCCTGACAGAGGGTCTAAGTACCACATGCCTAAATACTCTCCACCAAGTAAAGCGGTTATTGCCAAAAGGGAAGTCAAAACATCAGCAATCACATGAAGGTAAGCAGCGCTGAGATTAAAGTCGTGTTTGTGCTCATCATCGTGTGAGAGAGCAAAGGCGCTTACTAAATTGATCAGCAACCCCGCAAAGGCAACAAGAAGGGCATCCTCGTATTTAACACCTTCCCTCTTTATCAGCTTAAGTACCGCCTCACCAAGTACCAAGAAAGCCATCACACCCAATATAACTGCGCTTGTGTAAGCTCCCAATACTTCCACTTTCCATGTACCAAAAGAAAAGCTCACATCTCTTGACCACTTTCTTGCCAACATGTAAGCACCCAGAGTTATGCCAAAGGCTACCGCATGCGTTCCCATATGCACACCATCCGCAAGCAGTGCAACGGAACCAAAAATGTAGCCTGCTATGATCTCAACGAGCATAAATACGAGTGTCAGCACAAAAACTAATAAAACTTTACCTTCCGCTTTCTTCTTGGGCGTATAGAATATGTGCTCGTGTTTGCAAAAGGATCTCTCCATAAAGGTTAAAAATATGACTTTTCTGCCATTCTGAACCATATAAGATAAAGGGGCAAAAGAGCGTCCCAAAAACCGGTAAATATAGAACCTGCAAAAACAACAGAAGGCGCAAGGAGAAAAGGAGATAAAAGTACCGTATCTTGGTTTATTCTGTACTTGATAATAAAGGAATAATAACTTATGAATATCCACACTATACCTACAAGTCTTAATATGCCCCCCTCTATAAATTCCGAAAGAAATATCACGGATTCGTAAGTGCCACCCACAGGAGACTTAGGCTCAAGTAGAAAACCTGAATTTATACCATGACCTATAAGAATTGGGAGTAAGTTCTTGTCCCGTAGGTCTTTCTTGACAACCTCTATACCTGCTTTGAAGTTTTGCCACCTAAGACTGGATATCTTATTAAGGGTGTCATCGTTTATAGGCTTTTGTCCTGTAATAACTTGATAAAAAGTACCAAACCTTTCGTCCTTTTTCACCAAAAGATAAAAGGCGGACCCACCCATAAAGGAGAGAAGCACAGATAACACTACTACAAACTTAAAGGATAGGTACCTCCTTAAAAGGAAGGCAAAGATCAAAAGAGTGAATCCCAAAGCCAATAAAGTAGACCTTCTGGCACTCAAAAGTACAAAACCAAAGAAGAGGAAGAAGCTCAAAAGATAAAAGTATCTGCGTCTTTTTAAAAAAAGAGATAAGGCAGAAAGGGAAAATATAGAGTAAAACATACCCACTTCAAACCAGCCACCCCAAAGGGGTGCGGGCTCACCGGTACGATAAAACTTATAAATAACGACAGGTATAAGAGTATAACCTATCATAAGTAACATCATGTTGAAGGTGTACAAAAACTTTTCCGAAAACTTTACATAACTTCCCAAGGGATAAACAAACATAAAGACGCTTCTTTCTATACCTTTGTTTAGGTATTGAGGCATATACAAAGCTGTAGATAAGAGTGTAGGGATAGCGTACAAAAGTAATGGTTTTAGTAGTATTCCTTTAGGCATGCTCTTAGCTTTAAGCATGTAGAAGGTGTAATACACAAGGATTATGATTACAAAAGCCTCAAAGAGAGTTATAGAGATAAAGGCACAGATAGTCAGAAGATATAGCAGTGCGTTTGCCTTTTTATGCACAATCATATTATAATCTGAGACTGTTTAAAAAATAGCAAAAAAGCTCCCCACAATGGGGAGATAATATTAGAATGAGAAACAAAAAACACAAACAGATCGTAAAGTTCATAG
>NZ_OBEN01000019.1 GCF_900215655.1 Hydrogenobacter hydrogenophilus
GCATACTTGTAAAGGATTTTCCAGTCTTTTTGCACTATTTCTGGAACAGTCTGTCTCTTGAGTATAAGGTTAGTCAGAGAAACCCATTTTACTTTCACGAGCATCTTTCCCAATAGATAAGTTAGTGGGTTTACTCTGTAAAAGACCAAATGGGGATTCATAAGCAAGCTTGCCTCAAGCTCTGCAGTCCCACTAGCTATCAGAGAGATAAGCGAATAAGACATTACATCATAAGCAGGGGTAGGTGTGTCTCTGTGTGTGAGAACTCTAACAGGCAATCCGTTGAAAGCCTCTTGTATGTAATCTTTAAAGCTCTCAAAGGTGGGTATAACACCATAGAGCTCTCTCTTTTTGCTTAGCTCCGCAAATACCTGCTTTATGTAATGGGTGTGTCTTTTTATCTCACTCCACCTACTTCCTGGGAAAAGTCCAATAACTTCTTTTGTACCTACAAGCTTTTCAAAGTTCTCTCTACTCTGTGAAGGTTTCACTATATCCACAAGGGGATGCCCTACATAGTGAATCTTTAGCCTTCCGTTAGCATACCTTCTGTAAAACTCCACTTCAAAAGGAAGAAGAACTATCAGGTGATCTACATACTGAGCTATGATCTTCGCTCTACTCTCTTTCCACGCCCACACTTGGGGAGATATAAAGTAGATAATCTTCTTTACTTTACCTCTTGCCCTTTTGAGCAGTGGTAGGTTAAAAGCGGGTGCATCGCAAAGCACAAGCACGTCCATATAAGGAAGAAGCTTTTCTATTTTTTTGTATAACCTTAGGACAAAAGGTACCTTAGGAAGAGCCTCCGCTATGCCTACAACGGACAGGTCCTCTATCTTTGCTATGCTTCTAAAGCCTATGCTTTCAAGCCTTTCGTCCGTTATACCCCAAGCTTCTATTTCTTTTACTTCTTTGAATATGTGATACACATAATTGCTTGCGGACCTTTCACCTACAGAGAAGAAAACACGCATTTACTTTTTCATAAAGAGCCTAAAGGTGTCTTCCTTTACCCTCTCCACTCTCAGGCGTATGTCCCCCAGTTTCATGAAAAAGGTATGAGATATATCTACCTTTCCAGAACTCCAGATACTAACATACCTTTCCGCATAGGTATCACCCAGGGAGTTTCTAAAGCTCACCTTAAGGTAAGCGCCATCGTGATGTTCCATAACCTCGGTAAATACCACTTCCATATAGTGGTTCTTTTCTATTGCCTCTTCCCACAGCTCTCCCAAGCCTTTTAGGGAGAGTTCCATGTTTATCCCATACTCTAAGTCCTCTTGGTCTGTATCTTCCAGCAACTCTGCTTCTTTTTGTTTTATAAATTCCTCTACCTTTCTTAGTTTTTCAAGGGCAGATGTTCTAAACCTTTCGTCTATAGGCACGCTTTTTATTATAGTTCAAAATACTCCGCACCGCAGTTTTGAGTTTCCCAAACCACCACCTTCTGAAGTGAAGGATACCTTTCTTTTACTTTCTCATAAAGCCACTTGGCTATATTTTCCGCACTTGGAGAAAAATCAAAAAGGTCATTGAGAAGTTTGTAATCAGGAAGGATCTCTTTAAGGAAGTTGTCAATCTCAACAAAGTCAAAACCCATACCACCAGTGTCAAGAGCGTCAGCTCTTATGTGAAGTTCCACCTCCCAAGTGTGTCCGTGCAGAGGTTCTGGAGAGCCATGATAATCCGTCAGAAAGTGAGCAGCGTTGAACTTTCTCTTCACTACAAGAGTCCA
>NZ_OBEN01000020.1 GCF_900215655.1 Hydrogenobacter hydrogenophilus
TTAGACACCATCAGATAGCCTTTGGCAAGCACTTTGTGGTAGAGTCTTTCTGTGTAGAACTGTTCCCTGAAGGTGTCCGCTATGGGTTTTAAAAGACTGTAGGCTCTCCTGTGGTCTATTATCCCCCTTGCGTAAATTATGTACGCTACACCTATACCCATAAGAGCTATGGCTACTGAGATTACTGCTATGTTCAAGTGTAGTTCTTTGTGTGTTCCTAAAATCTTGCTGTATATGCCTTCACCAAAACCGCTTACTGTGGCAAACACTCCTAACACTACCATGGGCACTACCATTATGTATGGACTCTCATGGGGCTTGTGCTCGTACTCTTTTTCCCCGTGAAACATTACAAAACCTTCCCTGAATATGTAATAGGCTGTTAGAAAACTCACCAAGCTCGCAAGAACTCCCCAAAAAATTCCACTCTCATAGGCACTGGCTATGATCATGTCCTTGCTGAAAAATCCTGAAAAGGGAAAGATTCCTGCTAAGGCAAGAGCTCCTATTAGAAAGCTCCCATAGGTGATGGGCATGTACTTTCTTAGCCCTCCTGTTTGGTATATGTCATACACTTGATGGTGAAAGGCGGCTATTACTGAACCTGCTGATAAAAACAGTAGTGCTTTGAAAAAGGCGTGTGTGGTAAGGTGGAACATGGCGGATACTCTGTCTCCAAGTCCCAATGCTAAATACATGAGTCCCAGCTGGCTCATGGTGGAAAAGGCTATGATCTTCTTTATGTCTGTGTGGGATGTGGCTGCAAGAGCGGAAAAGAGTGCGGTGAGCCCTCCCACTATGGCTACTACTTTTAGACTCTCTGGAGAGTTCTCAAAGATGGGATATAGCCTTGCTACCATATACACTCCTGCTGCTACCATGGTGGCAGCATGCAACAGAGCAGATACTGGCGTAGGACCTGCCATGGCGTTGGGTAGCCATGTGTGAAGGGGTAGCTGTCCTGACTTTCCTACCGCACCACCAAAGAGTAAAAGGGCGCTGATGCCAAGGGTGTATTTATCCACCTGACTTACTTTTTGGAATATGTCCTGCAAGGATATGCTACCAAATAGGTAAAAGGCTGAGATGATGCCAAAGATGAAAAGCCAGTCTCCTATCCTGTTCATCACAAAAGCTTCTAAGGATGCATCGCTTGCTTTCTTCTGTGTGTGGAAGTACCCAATGAGCAAATACGAGGCAAGACCTACTCCTTCCCAACCGAAGAAGATACCAAGGAGGTTGTCAGACAGAACTATAAGTAGCATGGCAAAGAGGAACAAAGATAGATAAGCGTAGAACTTAAAGGTCCACTGACCAAAGAGGTTGTGCATGTAGCCTATGGAGTATACAAAAATGAGAGTAGCTACAAAGGTCACTACGGATGCCATGATAGAAGAGAGTGGGTCAAAGTAAAGTCCAAAAGAGACAAAGGGTAAAAAGTCATAAAGCTTTATGACGAAGGGTTCTGATAGAGCTTTGGATACAGAGAGCAAAGATAGAAGGAAAGATACCAAGCCTGCAGTGCAGGTGATGATGGCAGAAAGCTTGTCTCCTAAAAACTTTCCCGCCAAACCTACCACTAAAAAGGCAAAAAAGGGTGTCAGCAAAAG